>NZ_VRVH01000143.1:0-11263 GCF_008040095.1 Methylobacterium sp. WL6
GCGGACGCGCTCGGCTACGCGCGCTTCATGGACCGGGGGCGCGGCACGCTGGCGCGGAGGCGGGGGCCGACCATCGCGGCGATCGCGGGCGCCGGCACCGGCGGCGGGGCGGCGAGCGCCGCCGCCTGCGACCTGCGCATCGCCACGCGCGACGCCCGCTTCGGCTTCCCGATCGCCCGCACGCTCGGCAACTGCCTGTCGCAGGGCAACCTCAAGCGCCTGTCGGACCTGATCGGCCCGGCGCGGGTCAAGGACATCATCTTCACCGCCCGCCTCGTCGGCGCCGAGGAGGCGCTCGCCATCGGCCTCGTCGGCGAGGTGGTGGCCGATGCCGCCGCCCTGGCCGCGCGCGCGACGGAGCTGGCGACGCTCCTGACCGGCCACGCCCCGCTGACGATGCAGGCCACCAAGGAAGGCCTGCGCCGGCTCGCCGAGGAGGCCGCCGCCCCCGAGGGCGAGCCGCAGCCCGGCGACGACCTGATCCTCAGCTGCTACATGAGCCGCGACTTTCGCGAGGGCATGGAGGCGTTCCTCGCCAAGCGCACGCCGGACTGGCAGGGGCGCTGATCCGCTTTCCCGCACGGGCGATCGAACCTCGCTCGATCCGCATTGGGTCGCCCGTTCGCCGCGCATCCCCTCGCTCCGCCTGCGGGGAGAGGGCCGCGACGACCTCGTCGTCGGCGCGGCGCGGCGGCAGCCGAAGGTGAGGGGGCTTCGACGAAGGAGCTTCGTTCGTCCCCACCCCCTCACCCTCGCTACGGCTTCGCCTCCGCTTCCCGCAGGCACGACGAGGTGCCTTCGGGCCTCTCCCCGCGTGCGGGGAGAGGGGAGAAGGGCCGCGCTACCGCGTCGACGGCAGCAGCAGGTCCGGCAGCCACAGGGCGATGCCCGGCACGAGGCACAGGATCAGGATCGCGACCGCCATCAGCACCACGAAGGGGAGCGTGCCCCAGATGATGTCCGAGAGCGGGATGTCGGGGGCGATGTTCTTGATGACGAAGATGTTGAGCCCCACCGGCGGGTGGATCAGGCCCATCTCCATGGTGATCGTCATCACCACGCCGAACCAGACGAGGTCGAAGCCCGCGGCCTTCAGCGGCGGCAGGATGATCGGCGCCGTCATCAGGATGATCGAGACGGGCGGCAGGAAGAAGCCGAGCCCGATCACCAGCCCGAGGATCGTGACCAGCAGCACCCAGGGCGAGAGCTGCATCGCCACGATCGCGGCGGCGGCCGACTGCGAGATGTGCAGGTAGCTCATCACGTAGGCGTAGAGCAGCGACATGCCGATGATCAGCATCAGCATGGTCGATTCGCGCAGGGTCGCGGTAAGGATCGGGCTGACGTCCCGCGGGCGCCAGACGCCGTAGATCACCGCGATCAGGCCGAGCGCCAGGAGGCCGCCGAGGCCCGCGGTCTCGGAGGGCGTCGCGTAGCCGCCGTAGAGCGCGACCATCACGCCGGTGAGCAGCACCACGAAGGGCAGCACCCGCGGCAGCGTCTCGAACCGCTGGCGCATGCTGTAGGTGTCCTCGGCGAGGATCGGCGACTGGACGCCGCCCCGCTCGTAGGCGGCCTTCGCGGTGGCGTACTCGGCGCGGAAGCGGAACATCGCCCACGCCGCGAACAACCCCACCAGCAGCAGCCCCGGCCCGATGCCGGCCAGGAACAGGCGCCCAAGCGACTGCTCGGCGGCCACCGCGTAGAGGATCATGGTGATCGACGGCGGCAGCAGGATGCCGAGCGTGCCGCCGGCCGCGATGATGCCGGCGGCGAAGCCCGGCGAGTAGCCGCGCTTGCGCATCTCGGGGATGCCGGCCGAGCCGATCGCCGAGCAGGTCGCGGGCGAGGACCCCGCCATGGCGGCGAACAGCGCGCAGGCGAAGACGTTGGCGATGCCGAGCCCCCCGGGGATGCGGTGCATCCAGGCATGCATCGCCGAGTACAGGTCCTGCCCCGCCTTCGAGCGCCCGATCGCGGCGCCCTTCAGGATGAAGAGCGGGATCGAGAGCAGGGTGATCGAGGCCATCTCCTCGTAGACGTTCTGCGCCACGGTATCGAGCGAGGCCGACGGCATGAAGAAGAACATGAACGCCAGCGCGACGAAGCCGAGCGCGAAGGCGATGGGGATGCCGGCCAGCATCGCCGAGAGGGTGGCTCCGGCATAGAGGAAGCCGATCGCGGCGGTGCTCATCGGGTGATCCTCGCGGTGTCGACGGTGTCGCCCATCGGGTCGGTGCCGCGCGGCGTCGCGTCGGGCCGCCCGTGCATGTCCTTGTTCAGGTCGGCGCCGACGCCGATCTTCGGCGCGACCCAGCCGGCGGAGTTCGGGCCGTAGGTCAGGGCCTGGACGATCTGCACGGCGAACTGGATGCCGAGCAGCGTCATGCCGACGGCCATCAGCGCGTAGGGGATGGCGAGCGGCGGGCCCCAGCTCGATTGCGAGACCTGGCCGTCGACCCAGGCCTCGTGGAACAGCGTCCAGCTCTTCCAGGCGAAGAACACCACGAAGACGAAGCTGATCACGTCGGCCATGAGCAGGCGGGCGCGGTTGACCTTGGGCGACAGGAACCCGGTCAGCGCCTCGATCGCCACGTGGCCGCGCTTGGCCTGGACCGCGGCGGCCGAGAAGAAGGTCGCGCCGACGATCAGGAACACGGCCATCTCGTCCTGCCAGTCGGTCGGCTCGTGCAGGACGTAGCGGATCACCACGCTGTAGCTCAGCACGAGGCAGGCGCCGACGAGCGCCAGCCCGCCGAGCACCATGATCACCCCGTTCAGGCGCTTCATCGCGCGATCCATGACGCCGAGCGCGCCGGGGATCCGGGGCTCGGCGACCGCCTTCGTCTCGGAGGCGGCCGAGGCCGCGTCGAAGGCGTGGCTCATCGTGTGTGCTCCCGATGCCGACGCCTCGGGAGCGTTCCGCGGCACCGGCCGCGGCGCGCATTCGCGCTTGCCGGTCGTTGGCCGGATGGCCAGGACTGCGCTTGCCTCGCGCTCATGCGACCTGCTCCGCGAGCTTGAGGAGCTCGGCGCACTGCGCGTTCTTGGAGGCGTAGTCCTTCCACGCCGTGTCGCGGGCGATGTCGCGCCACTGCCCCATGGTCTTCTCGTCGAGGTTCTGCACCTTGGCGCCGGCCTTCGCGAAGACCTGCTCGACATGGGTGTCGTCGGCCTTGGCGCCGTCCTGGCCGAAGGATTCGAGCTCGGCGCCGACGGTCATGATCAGGTCCTGCTGGTCCTTCGGCAGGCCGCTGAAGATCGACTTCGACATCATGATCGGCTCGAGCATGAACCAGTACGAGCGCTCGCGGCCGGAGGTGAGCGCCTTCGACAGCTCCTCGAGGCGGAACGAGATCAGGCTGGTGGAGGAGGTGATGACCGCGTCGCACGCGCCGGTCTGCATCGCGGCGTAGGATTCGCTCGACGGGATCGAGAGGGTGGCCGCCCCCGCCTGCTTCATCATCAGGTCCATCTCGCGCGAGCCGCCGCGGACCTTGAGGCCCTTGGCGTCGGCCGGCGCGTAGAGCGGGCGCTCGCGGCTGGCGACGCCGCCCGCCTGCCAGACCCAGGAGACGAGGATGATGCCCTTGGCGTCGAGGATCTCGGTGAGCTTGCGGCCGACCGGCGCCGCCTTCCAGGCGACGCCCTGCGCGTAGGAGGTCACCAGCCCCGGCATCAGACCGATGTTCAGCTCGGGGATCTCGCCGCCGGCGTAGGGCGACGGGTAGAGCGACATGTCGAGCGCGCCTTTGCGCATCGCGCCGAACTGGGCGTTGGTCTTCATCAGCGACGAGCCGGGATAGACCTGCACCTCCAGCGCGCCCTTCGAGCGCTCGCCGACGGCCTTCGCGAGCTTCCGGCACATGCGGTCGCGGAAGTCGCCTTCGTCGATGGTGCCGCCCGGGAACTGATGGGAGAGCTTCAGCACGGTCGCGGCCTGGGCCGCGCCGAGGCCGAAGCGCAGCAGGGCCGGCGCGGCGAGGCCGCCGGCGAGGAGGGCGCGTCGGGTCGGCATCATGATGTTTCTCCCGCGTCGCACAATCGCGACTGTATTGTTTTGCGCCGCACAATATACGTGATGCAACGCTTGGTATACATTGAAGGGGCTCTTGTATATTTTGTCAACGCCCCTGCATAATGAGCTGAGAGAAAACGTTGCGCCCGGGAGGGGTTCGGCGATGAGCCAGGCACAGCGCCTGCGGCAGACCATCGAGGACGAGATCGTGGCCGGCCGCCTGGCCGTCGGCGCGCGCCTCGACGAGGTCGTTCTCGCCGAGCGGTTCGGGGTGTCCCGGACGCCGATCCGCGAGGCGCTGCTGCAACTGGCGGTCACCGGGCTCGTCGAGACCAAGCCGCGCAAGGGCACCATCGTCAGCGCGCCGGAGCCGCAACTCCTGCTGGCGATGTTCGAGACCATGGCCGAGCTGGAGGCGGCCTGCGGCCGCTTCGCGGCCCGGCGCCTGACGCCGGACCACGAGGCTGCGCTAAAGGCGGCGCTCGCGGCCTGCGAGACCGCCGCCGCGGCCGGCGACACCGAAGGCTACTACGCGGAGAACCACGTCTTCCACGCGGTGGTCTACGGCGCCTGCGGCAACGCCTTCCTCGCCGAGCAGGCGCGCCTGCTTAGCCGGCGGCTCGCGCCCTATCGCCGCCTGCAGCTTCGGACGCGGCATCGGCTCGGTCAGTCGCTGGCGGAGCATGACAGCATCGTCGCGGCGATCGTCGGCGGCGACGACGCGGCGGCCGCCGAACGGCTGCGGACGCACGTGGTGGTGCAGGGCGACCGCTTCTCAGACCTGGTCGCCGGCCTGCGCTCCCTCGGCAACGCCGCCTGAGCCACCGACCGGACGGAACCATCCGGCTCGGGCGGGCAGCGGGAATTGCATTTACCGCGATTGCGATCGGAGCGGGCGTCTACGCAGAACAACTCAACCACAGATTGTTTTTGATGGTACGATCCTTCGTCCTGGGGCGTGCGGGTCGGAGTCGTCGATGCTCAAGCACTTGGTGAAGACCGCGGGCCGGAAGGCGGGTCTCGACATCTTCCGGGCGAGCACCGATCCGTTCCGGTGGAGCCACACCGTCCACGATTACTATCCGGTCGCCCCGCAGGCACGCTGGCAGCCGCAGACCCTTCCGCACAGCCGCCTGCGAACGGTGCTCGACCAGGGCCGCCCGGATTACGAGCGCTTCGTGTCGGCGCTGGAGGACCACGCGGCGCTGATCCACGGGGTCGCCCACGCGCCCGACATCGCCAACCCGACCGCGCCGTGCTGGAACAACACCTGGTTCACGGCGCTCGATGCGGCGGCCCTCGTCACCTTCCTCGCCTGGAAACGGCCGGCGCGCTACGTCGAGATCGGTTCGGGCACCTCGACCTGCTTCGCCCGCTACGCCGTCGAGGCCCTGTCGCTGCCGACGCGGATGACCTCGATCGATCCCAACCCGCGCCGGCACATCGACCAGATCTGCGACCGGGTGATCCGCCAGCCGCTCGAGGTCTGCGACCTCGCGGTCTTCGACGCGCTGCAGGCCGGCGACGTGCTGTTCTTCGACGGGTCGCACCGGGCCTTCGCCAACTCCGACGTGGTGGTGTTCTTCTTCGAGATCCTGCCGCGGCTGGTCCCGGGCGTGATCGTGCACATCCACGACATCTTCATCCCCGACGACTACCCGACCGCATGGAACTACCGGCTCTACAACGAGCAATACCTGCTCGCCGCGATGCTGATGTGCGGACGGCCGCCGTTCAAGGTCACGGCGCCGATCACCTATCTCTGCCAGGATGCCGGCTTCGGCGAGCGGGTGAAACGGGTGTTCGCGGCGCCCGCCGGCGGCCCGGACATCCCGTTCCACTACCCGAACGACACCGGCCTGCCGGGCGCCTCGTTCTGGTTCGAGATGACGGACACCGACTAAAGCCTCAGTCGGCGGCGTCCGCCGGCAGGTCGGCGGAGGCCTCGCCGAAATTGGCGGCGATCACCGGCTTCTTGCCGCGGATGTGCTCGCGCATCAGCTGGGAGAGCGCGGTGCCGTCGCGGGCCCGCAGAAGCTGCACCATGCGGTCGTGCTCCTCGATCGCCCGGGTCCACTGCTCGGGCGTCTGGTGCGCGGAGTAGCGCGAGCGCTGGATGCGGCCCGACAGGCTGCGATAGATCCCCGCCAGCGTCGCGTTGCGGCTCGCGGCCATGATCGCCTCGTGGATCTGGCGGTTGAGGCGGAAGTAGCCGGCCTCGTCGGAGGCCTTCCACATCCCGACCATCGCGTCGTGATCCGCCTGGATCGCGGCGATCTCGTCCTCGGTGACGGTGCGGCAGGCGAGGTCGGCGGCCGTCGCCTCGAGGCCGGCGATGACCTCCATCATCTCCTCGATCTCCACCTGGGAGATGCTGGCGACCCGCGCCCCGCGATTGGGCAGCAGCTCGAGGTGGCCTTCGGTGGCCAGGATCTTGATCGCCTCGCGAAGCGGCGTGCGCGAGATGCCGAAGCGTTCGGTGAGCTCGCCCTCGTTGACGCGCGCCTTGGGCTCCATCTCCCCGGATTGAATCAGCGCCCGGATCCGGTCCGCCACCTCGTCGTGAAGATAACGTCGATTGATGCCGAGGCCGGGATCGATCTTGTTCATGCGTTCGATGCAATCGCGGGCGAGCAGGAGGCGCCCCTGTTTAGGCGCCTCCGAAATCAGTGTCGAGGCATCAGGGCTCGGTCCAGGATCCTGATCACATGTTCTGCCTCCAACCCGAGCCCGTCGTGGATCTGGTGGCGGCAGCTGGTGCCGTCCGCGACCACGAGATCGCCGGGGCCGGCCTTGCGCAAGGCCGGAAACAGCGACAGCTCGGCCATCGCCAGCGAGGTGTCGATGGTCTCGGCGCCGTAGCCGAAGGCGCCGGCCATGCCGCAGCAGCTCGATTCGATCGGGCGCACGTCGAGCCCGGGCACGCTGCGCAGCACGCTCTCGACCGCGCCCATCGCGCCGAAGGACTTCTGGTGGCAATGGCCGTGCAGATGCGCGACGCGGCCCCCCTGGTCGGCGAAGTCCGGTGCGATCAGGCCGGCCTTGAGATCGGCGGCGAGCAGCTCCTCGATCAGCAGGCTCTGCTTGGCCAGCAGGTTCGCGTCCGGCCCGGGCAGCAGGGCGACGAACTCGTCGCGGAAGGTGAGCAGGCAGGATGGTTCGAGGCCGACGACGCGGGCGCCGGCCCTGACGAAGGGCAGGAGCGCGTCGAGCGTCCGTCGCGCCTCGGCCCGCGCCCGGTCGGTCTGGCCCGAGGCGAGCCACGTCCGCCCGCAGCAGAGCGGGCGTTTGCCCTTGGCGGGAAAGACGCGGTGCAGCCGATAGCCGGCGGCGACGAGCACCCGCTCGGCCGCCTCCAGGTTCTCGCGCTCGAAGGCGCGGTTGAAGGTGTCGCCGAACAGGATCACGTCGCGGTGCTCGCCCACCACGTCCTGCGGATGGGCCGGCTCGCCGGTCTCCTTCCAGGGCCTGCGCCAGCGCGGCAGCGAGCGCCGGGCGGAGAGGCCGGCGACTTGCTCGGAGATCCGCGCCAGCGCCGGCACCCGGTCGCGCAGGTTGAGCAGCGGCGCGAGCCGGGCGGCGATGCCGGCGTAGTGCGGCATCGCGCCGATCAGCCGGTCCTTCAGCGGCAGGCCGTGGCGGGCGTGGTAGTGGTGCAGGAACTCGACCTTCATCCGCGCCATGTCGACGCCGGTCGGACATTCGCGGCGGCAGGCCTTGCACGAGACGCAGAGGTCCATCGTGCGCTTCATCTCGGGCGACGTGAACGCGTCCTTGCCGAGCTGGCCCGAGATCGCCAGCCGCAGGGAGTTCGCCCGTCCGCGGGTCAGGTGCTGCTCCTCGCGCGTGACGCGGTAGGACGGGCACATCGCCCCGCCGGCGAGCTTCCGGCAGGTGCCGTTGTTGTTGCACATCTCGACGGCGCCGCCGAAGCCGCCGGCCTCGGGCCAGTCGAGGGCCGTCGCCTGCGGCTCGCTCACCCGGTAGTCCGGCGCGAACCGCATCAGCGTGCGGTCGTCCATCCTGAGCGGGCGCACGATCTTGCCCGGGTTCAGGCGGTTCTCCGGGTCGAACGCGTCCTTCACCGCGTCGAAGGCGCGGGCGAGGCGCGGCCCGAACAGGGGCGCGATGTATTCCGAGCGCGAGATGCCGTCGCCGTGCTCGCCGGAATACGAGCCCTTGTAGCGGCGCACCAGCTCGGAGGTCTCCTCCGCGATGGCGCGCATCTTGGCGACGTCGCCGCCCAGCTTCATGTCGAGGATCGGGCGGACGTGCAGGCAGCCGACCGAGGCGTGGGCGTACCAGGTGCCCCGCGTGCCGTGCTTGGTGAACACGTCGGTGACGGCGTCGGTGTAGTCGGCGAGGTGCTCGAGCGGCACCGCGCAATCCTCGATGAACGAGACCGGCTTCGCATCGCCCTTCATCGACATCATGATGTTGAGGCAGGCCTCGCGCACCTCCCATACGGACTTCTGGCGCGACGGCTCGTGGATCTCGACCACCGCGTCGGGGAAGCCGTGGTCGGCCATGCAGGCGTCGAGGCGCTTCAGGTCGCGCTTCAGCCCGGCGAGATCCTCGCCGGCGAACTCCGCGAGCAGAAGGCAGTTCGGCGTGCCGCGGGTGATGTCGGCGAGCGTCGCGCGGAACAGCGGGATGTCGGCGCCGAGCACCAGCACGTTGTTGTCGACGAGCTCCACCGCCACGGGGTCGAGGTCGACGATGTGCCGCGTGGTCTCCATCGCGGCGCGGAACGACGGAAAGTGGCACACCCCCATCACCCGGTGCGCCGGCAGCCGCGACAGCTTCAGCGTCACCGCGGTGGTCGCCGCCAGGGTGCCCTCGGAGCCGACCAGCAGGTGGGCGAGGTTCGGCCGCGCCTCGATCAGCGCATCGAGGTTGTAGCCGCCGACCCGGCGCTGGACCTTCGGGTATCTGTCTCGAATTTCCTGGCGCTCCGATTCGGCAAGCGCGATCATCTTGCGCGCGAGGTCTTCCGCGCGGGCCGAGCCGGTGACGCCGTCGGACGCGTTGCCGGTCAGCCCGAAGCCGAAGGCCTCCGCATCGTGGAACAGCGCCTCCATGGCGAGCACGTTGTCGCTCATCTTGCCGAAGCGCAGCGAGCGGGCGCCGCAGGAATTGTTGCCGGCCATGCCGCCGATGGTGCAGCGGGTCGCCGTCGAGGGCTCGACCGGGAAGAACCAGCCGTCGGCCTTCACGCGGGTGTTCAGGCGCTCCAGCACCATCCCTGGCTCGACGGTGACGGTGCCGGCCTCGGCGTCGTAGTCGCGGATGCCGTTGAAGTGGCGGGAGCAGTCGACGACCAGCCCGGAGCCGATCGGCTGCCCGTTCTGCGAGGTGCCGCCGCCGCGCATGATCACGGGCACCCCGTGCTCGGCGGCGATCGTCAGGGTCGCGGCGATGTCGGCCGCGCTCCGCGGCAGCACCACGCCGGCCGGCATGATCTGGTAGATCGAGGCATCCGTCGCGTAGCGTCCGCGCGTGAAGGCGTCGAACCGGGCCTCGCCCTGCAACGCCTCGGCGAGACGCCGCGCCAGACCCGCTCCGTTCCGCCCCGCGACGCGTGCGCCCTGTCGTGCACCCTGGGGCGCCGTTCCAACCGCCACCTGCTCGGCCCTCCGTGCGACCGAACGCGGCCGCCTCTCCTAAATGTATTCAAAATTCATTTTTAGGGAAAGATGGCGCGCATCGCCTTCGCGATCCCGCGCGGCCATGGCACTATGGCGCCGCAACCCCGCCCAGAGGCAAGCCTTCCCGTGACGATCGATCTCTACAGCGACACCCAGACGCGGCCGACGCCGGGCATGCGGGAGGCGATGGCGCGCGCGGTGGTGGGCGACGAGCAGTCGGATTCCGACCCGACGACGCGCGAGCTCTGCGACCGGGTCGCGGCGCTGCTCGGCCAGGAGGACGGCGTGTTCATGCCCTCCGGCACGATGTGCAACCTGGTCTCGATCCTGGTGCAGACCCGGGCCGGCGACGAGATCGTGGTCGACGACCAGTCGCACATCTACAACACGGAAGCCGCCGGCTCGGCCGCGATCGGCGGCGTCTCGGTGAGGGCGCTCCCGACGCCGGCGGGCGTCTACACGCCCGAGGCGTTCCGGGCCGCGATCCGTCCGCCGGCGCGCACCGCGCCGCGCAGCGCCCTCGTCTCCATCGAGCAGACCACCAGCTTCTCCGGAGGCTCGGTCTGGGACCTGGCCGACATGCGGGCGATCCGCGACATCGCCCGCGCGCACGGCCTCAAGGCGCATATCGACGGCGCCCGTCTCCTCAATGCGGTGGCCGCCACCGGCATCCCGGCGAAGGACTACGCCGAGGGGTTCGACAGCGTCTGGCTCGACCTCAGCAAGGGTCTCGGCTGCCCGGTCGGCGCGGTGCTGTGCGGCGCCCGCGACTTCGTCGTCGAGGCGTGGCGCTGGAAGTACCGCCTCGGCGGCGCCATGCGCCAATCCGGCGTGATCGCGGCCGCCGGCCTCTACGCGCTCGACCACCACGTCGATCAGCTGAAGACCGACAACGCGCATATCCGGCTGATCCACGCGGCGATCGCCGACGTGCCCGGCCTGCATTTCGACCCGACGGCCGGGCAATCGAACATCCTGTGCTTCGGCGTCGCCGGCCTCGGCGTCACCGCCTCGGACTTCGCCGAGGCCTGCCTCGCGCACGACGTCCGCATCCGCGCCATCGGCAGCCAGATCCGGGTCACGACCCATCTCGACGTCGACCGCGCCGGCGCCGAGCGGGCCGCCGAGGTGATCCGTGCGACGGCGATTTCGTTCGCCGAGCGCCGGGGGGGCGTTCGTTGATGGTCGAACCCTGACGGGTGGTACCTACATCGAGGGTCCGCATTCGACCCTTTGCAAACATCAGAAAGGTCGCTTGCGACTGTCGACGAGGCAAAGGCCTACGGTCGGGTTGGATAGATCTCTGGCAGCCAGTGTTCTATTGTGTAAGGACGACCTTGCCGTTGACGGGCCCGACACCCTTGGGCACCGGCACGCTCGTCGCGTCGTAGTTTGCGTTCAGATACAGTGTTGGACCGTCGTAGAGGTCGAGGAGCTGCACGACGATGACCGTGTAGGCCGACTGATCGCTCACGGCCGCGCTGCCGTCGATGATGAGCCGACCGGCTGGCAGGTAGATCGTGTCCAGCATCGTGCGGGCATTGTTGCTGATGATACGGTACTCGCGCAGCGGCTTCGAGGGGGGAGATGGCGGGGG
>NZ_VRVH01000144.1:0-11257 GCF_008040095.1 Methylobacterium sp. WL6
CTGCAGGTCGCCTCGGGCGGCATGCGCGACGCGGTCGCGGGCACCTCGCAGCGGTCGAGCAGCGTCGCGAGCACCGCCCACGAGACCGCCCGGAACGTCAACACCGTCGCCGCGGCGGCCGAGGAGCTCGGGGCCACGGTCCAGGAGATCGGGCGGCAGGTCGAGCAGGCGGCGGAGATGTCGGACGGCGCGGTGCGCGAGGCGGCCCGCACGCAGGCCGCCATGGATGCGCTGGCCGCGGCCGCGACCCGGATCGGCGACGTCGTCGGCCTGGTCTCGACCATCGCCGGGCAGACCAACCTGCTGGCCCTGAACGCCACGATCGAGGCGGCGCGGGCGGGCGAGGCCGGCCGCGGCTTCGCGGTGGTGGCGGCCGAGGTCAAGGACCTCGCCGCGCAGACCGCGCGGGCGACGGAGGAGATCGGCCAGCAGATCGCCTCGATCCAGGCCGCCGCGGGGGAGGCCTCGGGGGCGATCCACGCGATCACCGGGCGGATCGACGCGATGAACCAGGTGGCGACCAGCATCGCCGCCGCGGTGGAGGAGCAGGGCGTGACGACCCAGGAGATCGTGCGCAACATGGGCCAGGCCTCGGCCGGCACCGGCGCCATGACGGCGGACATCGCCGCCGTCGCCCGCGCGGCGGACGCCGCCGGCACCGAGGTCGCGGCGGTGCTGCTGGCCTCCGACGAGCTCGCCGACCAGTCGGCGCGGCTGCGCGCCGAGATCGGCACCTTCCTGGCGGGCGTCCGCGCCGCCTGAGCGAAGCGGGCCGCCTTTCAGGACTCGGGCCGGCTCCCCCTGGCCGGGGCGCGCCGATCGGCGACCGGGGGAGGGGACGCTCCGTCGCCCGCCCGCACCCGCATCCGTCGCGGCGTCCGCCTGGTGGGCGCGCCTCGGGACGAAGTCGCGGGTGGAATCCCGATCGACGGGCTTCCGAAACACGAGGGGCCGCCCGGCCCGGATGGCTGGACGGCCCCTCGCCGATGGGAAGCCTTCCGATCAGCGGCCGATGGCGCCGCGCTTGAACCCGAAGCCCGGGACTTCGCAGCCGCAGGACGAGTTGAACGGCGCCGGGCGGGTGACGCAGTTGCCGCGGGCGGTGACGCAGATGCTGCCGCCGCGGCCGCCGCGGAAGTCGTCGCGGCGACGGTCGTAGCGATCCTCGTCGTAGTCGCGGCGGCGCGGGCGATCGTCGTCGTAGCCGCGGTCGAACCGGCGCGGGCCGCCGTAATCGTAGTACTGGGCGCTCGCCACGGTCGCGCCGAGGGTCGTCCCGAGGGTCAGGGCGGCGATGGCCGCGAGGGTGAGGCGCTTCATGGTCATAGAGTGTGTCCGTCTCCGGTCCGAGGTCGACGTGGGGTCGACCGGGTGTCTACGCGGGGCTGCCTGAACGTCGGCTGAGGCCGGCGCAACGGCTGTCCGCCCGGCGGCCCCGACGCTCAACGCGGCAGACTGCGCATCGGCCGCCACAATCGTCCGGCATGGTGCACGGCCGCCGCCCCGTCCGCCCTCGGCCTGCGACGACGGCCTGCGGTTGCCGGAACCGGCCGGCCTCGCTACTGACGCGGGCGAAAATGTTTCCCGTGAAACCTCCTCCGGAGCGGCCCCCCGACATGGAGCTCCTCAAGCTCGCGGCCCTCGACGCCGAGGACCTCACCGTCATCTCCGCCCACCTTCAGGATGCGGTGCTGAACGTGGCCGACCTCACCTTCCTCGCCGCCGAGCACCGCTTCGTGCTGGCGCTGCGCCGGTTCGACTGGCAGGCGCCGGAGACGCCGCGGCGGCGGCTCGCCGGCCTGCATTTCGAGCGCGTGCTCGGGGTCCGCACCCGCGGCCTGACGCCGGGGGATGCCAGCTTGAGCCTGCTCGCGATCACCTTCGAGGAGACCGAGGCGCCGTCCGGCATCGTCACGCTGCTGTTCTCCGGCCAGGCCGCGATCCGCCTCGACGTCGAGTGCATCGAGGCGCGGATGAAGGATCTCGGGCCGGTCTGGGAGGCCGACAGCCGCCCGGGCCACGCGGCGCCCGCCTCCGGCCCGTCGGCCTGAGCCGTCGCGTCCCACGCCCTCACCAGAAGAAGTGCCCGATGATCCGCCTCGATAGCAGCGACCCGACCTTCGCGGACGACTTCGCCCGGCTGCTCACGGTCAAGCGCGAGATCTCGGAGGACGTCGACGAGACCGTGCGCGCCATCATCGCCGGCGTGGTGAAGGGCGGCGACGCGGCGCTGGTCGACTACACCCGAACATTCGACCGGCTCGGCGACGGCTTCGGCGCGTCCGCCCTGCGCGTCACCGCGGACGAGATCGCGGCGGCGCTCGAAGCCTGCCCGGCCGAGGCGCTGGAGGCGCTGCGCTTCGCCGCCGCCCGGATCGAGGCGTTCCACGCCGAGCAGGTCCCGGGCGACCGCCGGACCACCGACGCCCTCGGCGTCACCTCGGGCTGGCGCTGGACCGCGCTCGAATCGGTCGGGCTCTACGTGCCCGGCGGCACGGCGAGCTACCCGTCCTCGGTGCTGATGAACGCGATTCCCGCCCGCGTCGCCGGGGTGCCGCGGATCGTCATGGTGGTGCCGATGCCCGACGGGCAGTCGAACCCGCTGGTGCTCGCCGCCGCGCATCTGTCGGGCGTCCACGAGGTCTATCGCGTCGGCGGGGCGCAGGCGGTGGCGGCGCTGGCCTACGGCACCGAGACGATCGCGCCGGTGGCCAAGATCGTCGGGCCCGGCAACGCCTACGTCGCGGCGGCCAAGCGCCGGGTGTTCGGCCAGGTCGGCATCGACATGATCGCCGGCCCCTCCGAGGTGCTGATCCTGGCTGACGGCCACGCCAACCCGGACTGGATCGCCGCCGACCTGCTGGCCCAGGCCGAGCATGACGTCGCCGCCCAGTCGATCCTGATCACCGACAGCGCCGCGCTGGCCGAGGCCGCGGAATCCGCCGTCGAGCGCGCGCTTGCCACCCTGCCGCGCCAGGAGATCGCGCGGGCGAGCTGGCGCGACTACGGCGCGATCGTCCGGGTCCGCAGCTTCGACGAGGCGGTGCCGCTGGTCGACCGCCTGGCGCCGGAGCACCTGGAGATCGAGACGGCCGACGCCGAGGCCCTGTCCGGGAAGATCCGCAACGCCGGGGCGATCTTCCTCGGCTCGCACACGCCCGAGGCGATCGGCGACTACGTCGGTGGCCCCAACCACGTCCTGCCGACCGCGCGCTCGGCGCGGTTCTCGTCCGGCCTCGGGGTGCTCGACTTCATGAAGCGCACCACGATCCTGGCCTGCACGCCGGAGAGCTTGCGGGCGCTCGGCCCCGCGGCGATAACGCTGGGCCGGTCGGAGGGCCTCGAGGGGCACGCCCGCTCCGTCGCGATCCGGCTGAACCTTTGAAGGCACGCGCACGATGTCGGAGGTCAAGGGGGGTGGGACGGGGGTCGAGAAGCGGGTCGAGCCGGCCGGGAAGGGCACCGATCGCCTGATCGGGGTCACGCTCGACGAGGACTCGATCGGCCGCGGCAACCCCG
Source organism: Methylobacterium sp. WL6 (assembly GCF_008040095.1). Classification (NCBI taxonomy): domain Bacteria; kingdom Pseudomonadati; phylum Pseudomonadota; class Alphaproteobacteria; order Hyphomicrobiales; family Methylobacteriaceae; genus Methylobacterium; species Methylobacterium sp. WL6. The sequence continues at coordinate 3,520 of NZ_VRVH01000144.1, forward strand.
ACCAGGAGCACGAGCGCGCGATCGCGATCTTCGACATCCTCGAGGACAACCACTTCGCGATCCCGGGCCGCACCGGGCCCTACGCGCTCAACCTCGGGCTCGTCGAGAACAAGCTCTCCTTCGCGATCCTGTCCCCGACGGGCGACCCGGTGATGACCCACCTGCTGTCGCTGACCCCGTTCCGCCGGGTGATCCGCGACTACGAGATGATCTGCGAGAGCTACTACAACGCCATCCGCACCGCCTCCCCGACGCAGATCGAGGCGATCGACATGGGCCGGCGCGGCCTGCACAACGAGGCGTCCGAGACCCTGAGGGAGCGCCTGGCCGGCAAGGTCGACCTCGACCACGACACCGCCCGGCGGCTGTTCACCCTGGTCTTCGCCTTGCACTGGAAGGGCTGAGGTGGGCCTGCGCCGCCGACGCCCGCACCGGCACAGACGCTGAGAGCCCCCGCGCGATGGACGTCCTCGTCCCGCCTCCGCCCGGCGACCTCGTCGTGCCACGCAAGCGCCGGGTCCAGTCGGTGCTGTTCATGTGCAACTTCAACGCCGTGCGCTCGCCCGCGGCGGAGGTGATCGCGCGCCACTACTTCGGCAAGTCGGTCTACGTGCAGTCGGCCGGGGTGCGCTCGGGCGAGCCGGTCGACCCGTTCATGGTCGCGGCGCTGGACGAGATCGGCATCGACGCCAGGAAGCACCGGCCCCGCACCATCGAGGAGCTCGACGAGTGGGAGGGGCTGAACTTCGACCTGATCGTGACGCTGGCCCCCGAGGCGCACCACAAGGCGCTGGCGATGACCCACACCCTGGCGGCCGACGTCGAGTACTGGCAGACGGCGGACCCGACCATCCTCCAGGACGCCTCCCGCGAGCAGCGCATGGACGCCTACCGCGACGTCCGCGACGGGCTGACCTACCGGATCAAGATGCGGCTGAAGGGGTAGGGGTTGGTTTAACAGCCACTTTCTAGTCACTGAAAAGGTACGCGGTTCGATTTTAGTGGACATCGAGCGGCAATTTCTGCCTCTTGAAAAGAATTTATCCAGCTAGGAAAGCAGTGAGGCTTTTGATGGATGTTCGTCAGTCAGACATAGATAGCTTGGAAGAGCGTGTAAAAAAATTATCTTATGAATATTATCTCCCTGTGCTAAGGATGTTAAATGTTCGTAGTTTTGATAATCAAGCTATAAGCTTTGATTTCCCAGTAACTGCGATCATAGGGGACGAATGGCGGGGGTAAGTCGACTGTCCTTGGTGCAGCAGCGTTGGCTTATAAATCAGTAAAGCCAGGAGGATTTTTTCCGAAATCCAATATCGGTGATAATAGTATGGCCAATTGGCGAATAGATTATGATATCATAGATCGAAAGATTCATCCTCCAGGAATATTTACACGAAATGCTCGGTTTGTATCAGCTAAGTGGCGCAGAGATGATATACCAGACCGAGAAGTTATTGTAATACCAATCCAGAGAACTGTTCCAGCCAATGAACAAACGAAATTCAAGCAGTTTATTGGCCTCGCCCAAAGAACCGATATCATAGTTACCCCAATAAAAGCAGGCGTCCTTTCGCATGTCGCTCGAATTTTGGGGAAAGATGCGTCTGGGTACGAGAGAATTTCTCTGAAAGAGGATCCGGCTAAATCGATACTTGTTGGAACCAAGAAACAAAACGATTATTCCCAATTTCATTTTGGAGCGGGCGAGGCATCCATAATAGAAATGGTAACTAAAATTGAGGACGCGAAAGACAATGCCCTTATACTAATCGAAGAAATCGAGAACGGTCTGCACCCGCTCGCCACACGCAAAATGATTGAGTATCTATTCGACGTAGCTAAAAGAAAGAAATCACAGATAATATTTACGACGCACTCAGAGTATGCCCTAGATATTTTGCCACCTAAGGCGATATGGGGCTGCATTGATGGCGTTGCGTATCAAGGAAAGTTGACGATCGAAAGCTTGCGGGCATTGACAGGAACCGTTTCTAAGGACCGTGCAATATTCGTAGAAGATGATTTTGCGAAGGATTTATGCACTGAGATACTTAGGCAATATGCAATGGATTTGTTGGATCACGTTGAGATCCATAAGGCGGGTGGATTTCCTTATGTCGTAGAGGTTCTAAAATATCACAACGCAAATCCTACGATAAAGAAAAAGGCTGTTGCTGTTATAGATGGCGATAATCCGCCACTTAATGAGCCGAACGATCATGTGTTAGAGCTTCCAGACGGCACTCCCGAGGCTGTTGTTTTTGGGTATATAATCGAAAAATGCAATGACGTTGCAGCTTTAGTGCAACAACGGTGCCAATGCCCAACGATCTCACAAGACAAAGTTGTAGAAGCTATAAAAAGTGTTTCGATTGATACAACCGATCACCATTTGTATTTTGCCAAGCTAGGAGAGCGGCTTGGCTTTGTATCTGAGATTATCGTTCGGAGAGGATTGTGCTCAATCTATGTACAAAACAAAAAGCTCGAGCTTGAAAATCTAGTGGAAGGACTAAAGATTCGACTACAAAGTTGATAAGGTAAAATACTTAGTTGGTAAATCAATGATGCTTTCGGAAATAAAATTACAAAAGCGCATTTATAATAATATCAAAATTATCAAAATAAAATATCCATTGTAGTATGGATGGAAACATGATGTATAAAGCAACATTAAACATAAATATCTGATCTCTAAATTCAATCGTGAGAGTGAAGCAAGCGTTTCTTTATATGACTTATATTAGCTGCCAGGGATGTGACACTTCTCGGTCCCCTTTTACGCCTCCAGCCGGCGCATCCCGGTGATCGCGCCGTAGCTGTTGGCGGCGATCCGCTCCGCCGCCCGGCGCAGGGGCTCGACCGCCACCGCCATGTGATGGCCGTTGGCGTGGATCAGGGTGTCGGCGTCGAGCATCAGGCCGGTATGGCCGCGCCAGTCGACGAAGTCGCCGCGGCGCAGGCCGTCGAAGCCGATCGGCAGGGCGCGGCCGACGGCGCCGGCCTGCTGGTCGGCGTCGCGCGGGCAGGGCAGGCCGGCGAGATCGAGGCAGAGCTGGACCAGGCCCGAGCAGTCGAGCCCGAGGCTGGTGCGCCCGCCCCACAGGTAGGGCGTCCCGACCAGCCGCTCGGCGGTGGCCGCGTAGTCCGGCACCGTGCGGTCGAGGGGCGCGCAGTGGGCGGCGAAGACGAAGGCGTCGCCGACCCGGACGAAGTCGCCGGCCGTGTCTGCGACCGTTATCCGCGCCCCGAGCCCGAGATGGCCGAGCGCCGGGCGCTTCATGTCGGGGGCGGGGTAGAGGAAGCTGCGCAGGGCCGTCACCCGGTGGGTCGGGGCTGGGTCGGCCGGGCCGAGGCTCGCCGCCGGCAGGTAGCCGACATAGCCGTCGCGCATGAGCTGGACCCAGGCGAACCCGTCGCCGACCTCGTACACGGCGACCGCGTCGCCCATCACCGCCTCGGTCTCGAGCCCGGCCTCCGGTCGCGGCGTCCGGCGTAAGGGGGCGGCCGGGACCACGACCCGGCGCGGCTCGCCGGCGACGAAGCGCGCCGCCTCGACCGTGCCGCGCAGGCGGATGTCGGCGAGGTCCGGCCGGGCCGGCGTGGTGCGCGGATCGTGGTTGGCGGTCGGCGGGCTCGTCATCACGGCTCGGGGCTGCGGCTGTCTCGGAATCTGCGGGCGTCTCGAAGTGATGATCGCGGGCCGCGGTGACCGAACCACGCCCCGGGGCGCATCTCCTCCCGCGCCATTTCGACGCATCGTCGTGCTGCTTGAGACGGCAACTGCATCATGAATGCGCCAGCGCGCCCGCAGGATCGCGGCGCACCTCTGCCTGCCTCTTCGGCACGCCGGGGCATGCATGGCAGGACGGCGACGGCCTCGTTTTGATGCGGTGCACAATCGGTGCGAATCGGGTACGGTGGGCCATGACGAGCGCGAGCCCTGCCGTGAAGAAGTCGAAGAAGAGCTTTGCCGACCTGCCGCCGATCCGGGTCCGCCGCGAGCCGCCGACGATCGTCGAGGCGGTGACCGCCGCGCAGGACCTGTCCGACGACCTCGAGCAGCAGATCGAGATCGCCGCCGGGCTGATCGGCCTGCCCGCCGAGGAGGTCCGCCCGCACGTCGTCGCGGCGCTGCGGGCCAAGCCCGAGCGCGTGCCGGAGCGGATCATCGCCCAGGCCGGCCCGAGCCGGGCGCCGCGCACCGTCATCGTCGAGCGCCGCACCCGCCCGCCGGTGATCGTCGAGCGCCGCGGCCGCCCGCTCGATCCGCGGCGCTGACGGCGCCCGCGGACCGCCTTCGGGTCCCGCGCTACCAGGCGAGCGTCTCGCCGCGGTAGTCGAGATAGGCCGTGCCGGGCCGGCCGAGCCGGGCCTCGATCACGTCGGCCATGCCGGCGACGCTGGTCGCCACGTCGATGTCGGCCCCGTCGCCGCCCATCTCGGTCCGCACCCAGCCCGGATGCATCAGCACCACGCTCAGGTTCTCCGCCGCGTGGCGGATCGCGAAGCTGCGGACCAGGGTGTTCAGCGCCGCCTTGCTGGCGCGGTAGTTTTCCCAGCCGCCGGAGGTGTTGAGCCCGACGCTGCCGAGGATCGAGCTCATGAACACCAGGCTGCCGCCGGGCGCGAGCCGATCGCGGAAGGCTTCGGCGAAGCGGACCGGGCTGATCGCGTTGGTGAGGTAGACCTGCGCCGCGACCGGCCGCGGCACCGCGTGCAGCGGATCGTGCGCCTGCGTCGCCACGCCGGCCACCACGAACACCAGGTCGAATGTTCGGGACGCCAGCCGGTCGTGCAGGGCCGAGACCGCTTGGTCGTCGTCGATGTCGGCGGTCTCGATCGTCAGCGCCTCGGATTCGAGGGCGGCCAGGCCCGGCGAGGCCTTGCGCTGGGTCGCGGTGACGCGCCAGCCGCGCCCCAGGAAGGTCTCGACGAGCCCGAGCCCGAGGCCGCGCGAGGCCCCGACGATCAGCGCGTTCCTGGCCGACGGATGTTCGAGTTCTGCCATGGGATGTCTCCTGCGAGGCCGGGTTCGGGATTTCTTGGGAGGAAGGTGGCTTCATCGCGCGATGCGGAAAGCGCCGTTGGGGATCGCCCGGTGTGCCGCCGCACGTTCGGTACCTCCACCCTCGGACGCAGCTTCGACACGCCCCCCTTCCCTCCCCCGACGATCTCGGGCTTGCCCGCGATCCGCACCCTGTGTGCTCGAGTCGGGCAGGCCCGACTTGGGTGCGGGGGAGGGGAAGGCGACGTGGGCGCCTTGCGCGCGAAACGTACGGGTTCGGCGCCTTGCCCCGTTCCCTCAATCCCCCGTCTGCACCGCCCAGGTGGCGTGGCGGATGCCCGGTTGCGCCTGCAGGGCGGCGACCACCGCGTCGAGCTCCTTGGCCGCCACCGCGCTGGCGATGAGGGTCGCGACCACGTCCACCGCCGCGTCGCCGCGCTCCTCGACCTCGACGCCGCCGACCGGGTAGCCCGCCGCCTCCAGCCGCTCGACCAGCATGTCCTGGGCGGGGCCCGCGGTGCCGGGGGCGGTGGTGACCTGGACCTCGTAGGTCGCCTCCGTCGCGCTCTCGTCGATCGGCGCGCGGTTGATCGCGTTGACGAGCGGGCGCAGCAGGGTGTTGCAGGCCAGGACCGCGACCGCGACGAACAAAGCCTCCAGCGGCAGGTCGGCGCCGGCGAAGGCGCCGACTGCGGCCGAGCACCACAGGGTCGCAGCCGTGTTGAGGCCGCGCACGTTCATGCCCTCCTTCATGATCACGCCGGCGCCGAGGAAGCCGATGCCGGAGATCACGTAGGCGACGGTGCGGGTCGCGCCCTCGGCCCCCGTCAGCCGCATGCCGAGATCGACGAAGGCGGCCGCCCCCACCGCCACCAGCACCGCCGTGCGCAGGCCGGCGGTGCGCTGGCGGTACTGCCGCTCGGCGCCGATCAGGGTGCCGAGCACGAAGGCCACGATCAGGCTGATCGCCGAATTGACCGGCTCGGGGAGGGGCGTGGGTAGAAGGACCATCCGGTCTCCTAGACGGGCGCGCATGACGGTTCCGTGACGGGAGCTGGTCCCAACCCGAGGTCGCAGCGGGATTGACGGGTGCCCCGGGCAGCGGGCACACCGGCTCGACTATGGATCGATCAAGAATCCAAGTGCGGCGGGTTCAGCCCGCCGGGTTCGACGAGGAGACGTGCAGGATGAAGGCTTCCTTCCAGCCGGCCCGGCCGTGTCGCGCAGGGTGCGCGCGCGCATGAGCGGCGCTGCGCTTGCCGAGCGTCCGGCTGCCGCCGCCGATCCGTTGCGGGCCCGCATCCTCGAGCTCCGCGCCGGCCTGGAGCACGGGCTGATCGGCTGCGAGGGCCTGGTCGAGCGCCTGATGATCGGGCTGCTCACCGGCGGCCACCTGCTGATCGAGGGCGCGCCGGGGCTGGCCAAGACCCGCGCCGTCAAGCGCCTCGCCGACGGGCTCGACGGCTCCTTCGCCCGCATCCAGTGCACGCCCGACCTGATGCCCGCCGACCTCACCGGCACCACCGTGTGGCGCCAGGATGCCGGCACCTTCGAGTTCCTGCCCGGCCCGCTGTTCCACTCGCTGATCCTCGTCGACGAGGTCAACCGCGCGCCGCCGAAGGTGCAGTCGGCCCTGCTCGAGGCGATGGCGGAAGGCCAGATCACCGTCTCCGGCGCGACCCATCCGCTCGCCGACCCGTTCATGGTGGTGGCGACCCAGAACCCGATCGAGCATGCCGGCACCTTCCCGCTGCCCGAGGCGCAGCTCGACCGCTTCCTGCTCCACGTCGTGGTCGGGATGCCGGACGAGGCCTCCGAGCGGAAGATCCTCGACCTCGTCGAGGGCGAGCTCAACCATCACGGCGAGGCGATGCCGGTGAAGCTCTCGGTCGCCGAGATGCTGGCCGCGCGCGAGGCCGCGCTGAAGACCTACGTCTCGCCGGCGCTGAAGGATTATCTCGTGCGCATCGTCGCCGCGACCCGCACCGATTCCGCGGCGCCGGACCTGCGCGCCGCGATCGAGCATCCGGCCTCGCCGCGCGGCACGCTGGCGCTGATGGTCGCCGGCAAGGCGCGGGCCTACCTCCACGGCCGCGACCACGTCGTCCCCGAGGACGTGGCGGACCTCGCCGCCGACGCGCTCTCCCACCGCATCGGCCTGACCTGGCGCGCGGCCGCGGAAGGGCTCACCACCCGCGGCATCGTCGGCGGATTGGTCCAGCGGGTGCGGGCGCTCTGAGGGTGGTCCCGGCAACCGCGAGAAGGCCCCGCGCGACCACGCCCTGCGCGGGTCCCCTCTCCCATGGGGAGAGGCGGCCGCGCCGCGCTGGCCGGATTCCGGCATGACCGCCACCGCCGCCCCCGAGACGAACCCGGCCTTCCACCTTTCCGGCGAGGCGCTGATGGGCCTGCGCCACCTCGCGCGCCGCGGCGTCACGCCGGCGACGCGGACGCTGGCGGGCCTGCCCGGCGGCATCGTCACCAAGCGCCGCGGGCGCGGCTCGGAGCCCGACGACGTGCGGCTGTGGTCGGAGGGCGACGACCGGCGCCACATCGACCGCAACGCCACCGCGCGCACCGGCATCCTGCACGTGCGCACCCACCACGACGAGCGCGACCGCGCGGTGGTGCTGCTCGCCGATTTCCGCCCCTCGATGCTGTTCGGCACCCGCCGGGCGCTGCGCTCGGTGGCGGCGGCCGAGGCGCTGGCGCTGCTCGGCTGGCGCG
>NZ_VRVH01000145.1:0-11125 GCF_008040095.1 Methylobacterium sp. WL6
CGCAACGATCGCGGCGGCCGTCGAGGAGCAGGGAGCGGCGACCCAGGAGATCGTGCGCAACGTCGCACAGGCCTCGGCCGGTGCGAGCGAGGTCACGGCCCACATCGCGGGCGTGGCGCGCGCGTCGAAATCCAGGTCGACGAGATGACGGCTGCCGCCGTGGCGCGGCCGGGCTCGAAGACGGCCGCGACGCTGGGCCAGCGCAGGGTGGCGGGTCGATGATCCCGATCTGGCCCTCCGACCTCCCCCAGCGCTTCCTGCGCGACGGCTTCGGCCGCACGCTTGCCGACGGCCGCCTCTCGACGAAGATGGAGCGCGGTCCGTCGAAGCGCCGTCGCGGCTCGTCGGCCGCCGTCGCGCCGGTCACGGGTGCGATGGACTTGCCCGTCGACCTCGCGGCCCGGTTCGAGCGGTTCTGGGACGAGGACACCGGCGGCGGCTGCCTGCCGTTCCTCCTGCCCGATCAGATCCTCGACGGCCTGCCGCTGCTGGCGGCGCCGGGCGTGCCCCTGCTCGATGCCTCCGGCCTGCCGATCGTGGCCGCGTCCTGGTGGCTGGCGATGTTCTCCGGCGACCAGGCGCCCTCGATTAAGAACGTCGCCGGTGCCTTCTACCGCGTCAGCTTCCAGATCGAGGTGCTGCCCTGATGGCGCAGACCGTCTCGATCTCCGCGCGCGCTGCGCTCCAGGACGGCCAGACCGACGAGGTCATGGTGATGCTCGTGATCATCACCCACGCCTCGCTCCCGGCCCCGGTCTACCTGTCGAGCGATCCGACCGTGCGCATCTCGGCAGACCCGCTCGCCTACGGCACGCGCCACCAGGGCGAGGTCTACGACTTCGTGCTGATGGGCGCGGTCCTGCCCGACGACCAAGACAAGAGCCCGCCCAAGACGACGCTCGTGTTCGAGAACGTCGCCTCCGGCATGGCCAAGGCGATCCGCTCGATCCTGTCGCCGGCCGACGTCGAGCTGCGGCTCGTGCTGGCCTCGTCACCCGACGTGATCGAGGCCCGCTACACGCGCCTGCGCGCCGTCCGCGGCTCCTACGACGCCTCCCAGGTCTCGCTGGACATCTCGCGCGAGCCCTGGACGTCCGAGCCGATGCCGGCCGGGCGGATGACCGCCGACCGCTTCCCGGGGCTGCACTGATGCTCGCCTTCAAGCCCGCTTCAACGGACGTCCACGGGGCAGCGACCGGCGCCTGGTCGAACGCCTACGTCGGCCTGCCCTGGCGGGAGCGCGGGCTCACGCGCGACGGCATCGCGTGCTGGGGCTTGGCGCGCCTGATCTACGCCGAGATGCTCGGCATCCCTGTGCCGGATTACTGCGCCGAGGTCGCCTCGATCCAGGAGCGGGCCGAGGTCGCGGCCGTGTTCGCTCGCAGCACCGCCGTCGGGCCGTGGGTCGCCGTCGCCGAGGCGCAGCCGTTCGACATCGCCGTGTTCCGGCGCGCCGGCATCGCGGCCCATGTCGGCATCGTCGTGATGGAGGGGCGCATGCTCCACATCACTGCCGGCCGCGAGAGCGCGATCGTCGACTTCACGACCGGGTGCTGGTCGCCGCGCTTCTCCGGCTTCTACCGGCACCGCGCGACGATGGAGGCCACCCATGTCGGGTAGCGTCGCCGTCGTCGCCCGGCCCTCGTGCCTCGACGCCCTGCTAGGCCTGGTGGAGGCGCAGATCGAGCCGGGCGCCAGCCTCGCCGACATGATCGCGCAGATGCTGCCGCAGGCCAGCGGCGCGCTCCGCGACCGGCTCCGTGTCACCGTCGGCGGCCATGTCATCCTGCCGGCCCTCTGGGAGGGTGTTCGCCCCAAGGCCGGCAGCCAGGTGCTGATCCAGGCGGTGCCTGGCGGCGACCTCCTGCGCTCGGTCTTGACGATCGCGATCACGGTCGCGGCGGTCGCCGCCGGCCAGTTCTACGCGCCGGCCCTTCTCAGCGCGATCGGCGTCGGCGCGACGGCGACCACGACGGCGCTCGCCTCGGCAGCGATCTCCGGCACCGCGCTGCTCGCTGGCACGCTCCTGCTCAACGCGCTGGTGCCGCCCAGCTCCAGCGCCAAGGACAAGCCGGTCTATTCGATCTCCGGCCTCCGAAACCAGGCGACCCCCGACGGCGTGATCCCGCTGGTGCTGGGCTTCGTCCGGTACGCCCCGCCCTACGCCGCGATCCCCTACACGCAAGCCGTCGGCGACTATCGCTACGTCGTGGCGAGCTTCCTGTGTGGCTACGGCCCGCTCACGGTCGCGAACCCGCGCATCGGCGAGACGCCGATCGAGCGCTACGGCGACGTCGAGCTGGAGGTCCGCGGCGGCTACGCGAACGACGACCGCCTGGCCCTGTACCCCCAGCAGGTGGTCGAGGAGCCGCTCTCGATCGAGCTGCTGACCGCGCTTGTGCCGACCGGCGGCCCGCAGATCCGCACGACGGCGGCCGACTGCACGGCGTGCGAGATAGACGTGACCTTCCCCGGCGGCGTGTTCGGCACGAACAAGGACGGCGGCAACATCGCCTTCACCGTCGGGATCGCCACCCGCTACCGCAAGGCCGGTACGGATGCCTGGGTCGGCGGACCGGCGATTGTCGTGACGGCCAAGAAGCCGAAGGCGCTCACCCGCACCAGCTACATCACCTTCCCCGAGCGCGGCCGGTATGAGATCGAGCTGACCCGCATCACCACGGACTGGGACGAGGCCGACCAGTCGAAGCGGGACAAGCGCTACAGCGGCCGGTCCGCCTGGTCGGCCTTGCGCTCGATCCGGCCGGAATACCCGATCGACTTCGACAAGCCGCTGGCGCTCGCCGCCTGTCGCATCCGGGCGACCGGCCAGCTCAACGGCATGCTCGACGCGTTGAACTTCGACTTGCGCTCGATCTGCCCGGATTGGGACGAGCCCTCAAAGACGTGGATCACGCGGGAGACCAACAACCCGGCTGCGCTGTTCCGCTACGTGCTCACCGGGCCGGCGATCTCCTATCCGCTCCCCGACGACGAGGTCGCCGCGCTCGGCGACTGGCACGCGTTCTGTGCGGCCAAGGGCCTCACCTACAACCGCGTCCACGACTTCGAGGCCTCCGTCCTCGACGTGCTCGTCGACATCGCTGCCGCCGGCCGTGCCACGCCGCGGGACACCGGGACGGCCTGGGGCGTCGTGGTCGACCGGGCACTGGCCACGGTCTCGGCGCACATCACCCCGCGCAACAGCTGGGGCTTCAAGGGCGAGCGGCCCTACGCGGTGTTCCCGGACGCCTTCCGGATCCAGTTTCAGGACGAGACCAACGGGTTCTCCAAGGCCGAGCGCGTCGTGCCGTGGCCGGGCTTCGCCGGCTCGCCGAAGATCGTCGAGGAACTGAAGATGCCGGGTGTCACCAACCCCGACATGATCTGGCGCGAAGGGCGCCGGCGCCAGTACGAGCTGATCCACCGGCCGGACACGTACACCTTCAACCAGGACATGGAGGCGATCGCCTGCGGCCGCGGCGATCGCGTGCTGGCCAGCCACGATGTCCTGGACGACGCCCAGGTCTCGGCCCGCGTAAAGGCGGTCGACGGCGCGCGCGTGATCCTCGACGAGCTGGTCAGCTTCGAGACGGGCGTGCTCTACGCCGTCCGGTTCCGGCGCGACGACGGGTCGAGCCTCCTGCGCAGCGTGAAGACGGGCAGCGGTGAGACCCAGCTGCTCACGCTCGACGGCCCCGGCGACCTCCCCGAGGTCGGCAACCTCGCCCTGTTCGGCGTGGCGACGCGCGAGAGCTTCGCATGCACGATCAAGGCCGTCGAAGGCTTGGAGAACCTCTGCGCCCGCCTCACCCTGATCGACCACGCCCCCGAGATCGAGGCCTTGGTCGACGCCGAGTTGCCGCCGGCCTGGTCGGGCCGAGCCGGCGATCAGGCGCAGATCTCGGTCGGCGCCCCCCAGATCCCGATCATCGTCGACGTGATCTCGGGGCGTCTGGCCGCGAGCCAGGTCTCGGATGCCCATCCGTATCCGGTGGTCGTCCTCATCCAGGCGCCTTCGACTGAAACGCAGACGGTCGTCACCTTCGCCGTTCGCCACCGGATCGCCGGGGCAACTGCCTGGAGCGCGATCGTGGCCGCGCCGGCCGCCGCAGGCGCGGTGCTCATCGATGGCTATGCCGCCGGCGACCAGGTGCAGATCCAGGCGGCTTCCATCGCCAGCCAGGGCACACAGGGCGTCTGGACCACGACCACCGGGCACGTGGTCGCCGCCACCGATCCGGCGCCCCCGTCTTCGCCGACCGCTCTCACCCTCAGCTCGCCCGGCGCTGGCACGATCGAGGTGACGGTCACGTCGAGCCCAAGTGAAGTCGGCGTCGCGACCGCGATCTACCTCGCGTCGGGGGCCGCCGCGACCTTCTCCAGCGCGCACGCCGCCGGCGATCCGATCGCGAGCGGTCCTAACACGCCTCTCGTCACCAACCTCTCCGGCCTCGCGACAGGCACCTGGCGCGTCTGGGCGATCGCGCTGGACGGGCAAAGCCCGCCTTCCGCATCCGTGCCGGCCGGCCCCTCGAACATTCAGGTTTCGTGATCATGGCCGCTGGCGTCCGCACCTCCAGCCTTCCACTCGGCGTCCTCAAAGAGGTGATCGGGCACTACGATGCCGGCAACGGCCAGCTGGCCATTGGGCGCGCCAGCCTCTCCGCGCTCGTCGATGCTCTGCGCGGTATCATCAGCACCGACCCGACCGGCATCGCCAACCTTCGCGCGGACGTATCGGCCGCTCAATCGACGCTCTTGAGTTTGGCTGACGCGCTCAACAGCGAGGCGACGGCACGGGGTACGGCCGTCTCGACAGAGGTCAATGCCCGGATCATCGCAGTAGGGCAGCTCAACAACGTCCTGACGGCCTTGATCGCGCGGCTGATCAACCAGGAGATCAACGACCGCGCGACGGCGGACAGCAATCTGAGCAGTCTGATCGTCGACACCTCGGTGAGCCTAAGTTCGGCCGTCAACAGCGTTTCCAACGTGGTCGGGGCCCAAGGCGACGAGCTTCGCAGAAACCTCGAAGCCCTAAGGTCTGATTTGGAGGCCGAAGTCTCGGCGCTCGTCACGCTCGCGCAGCTTCCGGACCTGGTCGCCATGCTGACGACGGGGCCGGGGTCGGGCGCTCGACCGGGTGACGGACGCTCGGCTTTTACAATGGCTACCGGGTTTGCTGCACTCGCCGGTCCGGCGGATGGCTTGGCGCCCTTACCGCTCTCGGCAATGGGCAGGAACGACACGGGCGCCGTCGTGCGTATCGTCGGCGCCAGGATCGTTGCGGCGCGCGAGGTGGAAGCGATCGAGCCCGGCCGCATCCGTGAAGTGCGCGCCACCGTTGTCCGTCTCGCCAACGCGTCCGATCCCAACAACGACCTCGTGCGGACTGGCGTCTTCTGGCTCGACCAGGCGGAGAACCCGCTAGCTGGAAACCCTGTCGGCATCATCGCGAACTTGGCCTCGCTGACCACGTCCACGCCACGCCAGCTGGCTGTCGGGTATGTGGCCCGCAAGGCAGGCCCAGGCATCACGTTGGTCGCGCCCTACGGAGCCGTCTATTTCCGCCGCTTCGTCCAGACCTTTGGCGCAGATAGCGTCACGGGGGTTGAGACGCTGGCCTCTGCGGATGTCACGGGGCAGTTGGCGCCGCCTCCCGTGACGCAGGACGTGCTCTCGCGTCTCACGGCACAGGAGGCGATCAACTCCGGCTCGCGCCTCACTCAGGTCGAGCAGCAGCTCGGCGCACCAAACCTGATCACGCCGACCACGCGCTCGGCGGCCGCCGGCCAGTCGATTGCGGCGAGTGTGCAGGTTGTCCGGACCCTTGGCCGCGCCACGGCGAAGGATGGGCTCGGGACGGACTACGGCCGGATCACTGGCCCGCTGCCCGCTGGCGCCGATGGCTTCACGTCGCAGGATGGCGCGATCTGGCTGGCGTTCGCCGACCCGCTGAGCATTGCCTTGCAGCGCGTACAGGATGGCATCCCGACGACGTCTCTGACGAAGAACGGCTCCGGTTATTACGCTCGCCCGCTTCGGGATCACAACGGCGAGCTGGTCGCTACCGTCGGCGACCTACTCCTTCGCCCTGGCGAAGACGGCGCTCCAAAGCTGCAAACCGCAGCGAATGGCTTGGCCGCTGGAGGTGGCGGGCCGTTTCGGTTGATCGGGCGGATGCCGATCGATACGCCCTTGGTGCTCAAGAATAACACCACCCTAGAGTCAGATCTTGGTGCGCAGGCCATTATGGGCCGCGTACTCAACACTGCGGCTCTGCGCGCGAAGCAATGGGGCGAGGGTGGCGCCGTCAAGCGCAACATCTTCTACGCCGATGTGGAGCGCATCTATACCGATCCGACGCTTCTGAACGCTGCTCTCGTCATCAGCCCGACCGCATCGGTGACCCTCGGCCCCGGCTGCAAGACGCGCGGTGTCATCGCGATGCGGAAGGGGCTGCCGAGCATGGCCCCTGACGCCAACCCCACCGGACCAGGCAACACCGGCTCCGAGACCTACGCCGGAACAGCCTTCATCGGCGCTGGCGATGGCGTGCAGTTCGACGAGATGATGGTGCTGGGCTTCGAGCACGCACTTCGGATGGACGGGTTTCAATCGCTCCGATCCCACCGGGTGTTGGTGGACTGCCTAAACGGGCTAGACATCAACGACTGCAACGACATCGGCGACGTTCGGGGTTGGCACGGCTTCCCGTGGCTGACGATCATGTCCGGGACGCCATACCTGACCCGACCCGGCTGGTTTGTGAGAAGTCGCAACTCGGTTGACTTCATGATGTTCAGCGAGATGTTCGCTTACGGCTTTAAGACGCCGTACATCTCGGACAATGCGCAGTCCACGCAGTGGCTCAACTGCTGCGCCGATAGCGTCGCGCAGCAGGCCATCGCCGACATCCAGGTTCAGACCGTTTTCACCGTCAAAGGCGACAGCGACCACGTCCGGATCATCGGCGGGCACACAGCGTCTGCCCAGACCCTGCTGGACGTCGAGCTCGACGAGTACGGCGACTTGCACAAGCACGTCTCCATCGTCGGCCATATCGCCGGGACGCTCACCGGACCGGCCTATCTGGTCCGGCGAGGCGACCTTGAGGTCACCGGCGGCAAGATCGTGGGTGGTCCTGTCGTCCTCAAAACCCTGTCGCCGACGAGCCGCGTCACGATCGGTGGCGGCTTCGGCTTTCGACAGATCACGGACGTGCCGTTCGACCTCGCCGACACGACACAGCTTCAGTTGGGGGCGGTCAATTTCGGCGACTGGCCCAACTCGAAATCACCCTTCCGCAAGACGCCGCTCGCCGGTGACCGGGCAATCACCTTCGGGCGCCCTCGCATTCCGATCACGACGTTGTCGGCCCCATGGGGGCACAGCACCTTCACCGTGACGGGGCCTGCGGATGGATCGGGCGGTAACGGCAACATGCTCGGTGGCTACCCCGAGCGCCGGGTTCGGCTCTACGCCGCGGTCCCGTTCACGCTCTACGGCGGCGATACGGCGGGCATGGGGTTCCGCCTGATCGGTGGCGCAGGCTCGCTCGCCGTTCCCGCCGGCACATGGGTCGAGTTCGAATACGACGATGCTGCATGGCAGCAGGTTCGACTTTAGGGGCCGCCATGCTGATCCACTTCTTCGAACCCGACACGGGCGACTTTCTTCGGTCCGTGGAGATGCCAACCGTGCGCGATCGGATTGGCACCGTGCTGACCCCGGCGGGCGGAACGCTTGCCGCGCCGCCTCTGACCACCGTCGGCTTCCGCCCGCGCTGGGCCGATGGAGAATGGGTCATCCTCCCGGACCATCGCGGCGAGGTCTGGTACGCGCCGGAGGGCCGACCGGTCTCCATCCATAAGCTCGGCGATCCGGCTGACGACGGGTTGGTGTCGAACCCGCCACCGGAGATGCTGGCGCGGGCTAAGGATGCTGCGTGCACGGCAATCGATGTTGCAGCCGAGGCAGCGCGGCTGCGCGTGATGACGCCGGGCGCCGGCCAGGCGATGGAATACGCCCGTGCGCTCGACCAGGCGAAGGGCGTGCTCGCCGCGGATGAGCCTTCACCTGCGGACTTCCCTCTGGTCGCGGCTGCCGACGCCTCGGCGTCCGATCTGATCGAAGGGGCCAGGGCCATCGTTGTGGGCGCCGAGCGGACGGACGCTGCTCTCGCGGTGATCCGAACCAGGAGGCTTGCAGGCAAGACCGCGGTCCGCGCCGCTACAACCCTTCCAGAGATCCATGCCGCTGGCGCTGCGGTGGTGTTCGCATGATCGCGCAGTACACCTTCGACCCCGTGACGCGTGGGGCCACGGGCGACATCGCGATCGCCCTGAGCCAGGTCGACATGTTCACCGGCGTCGGCAGCCGGATCGACCTTACTGGGGCCACCATCAGCTGGACGCTGAAGGCCTCGGGCTTCTCGCAGACGAAGAGCACCGCCGCCAACGGTGGCCTCGTGCTCGACGCCGCGAGTTCGCTGGTGACCTACCCGCTGCCCCCAGCCGCTACGCAGGCCCTGCCGCTGGGCAACCTCGCCTTCGGGGTCATCGCCACCTTCGCCGACGGATCGGTCCTACCGCTCCTTCGCGGCATCCTCCCGGTTCAGGATCTCCCATGAGCAGCGGCGTTCCCGTCAGCGGGCTTGCGACCTCACCGCTGCCCTACCTCGGCGAGCTGCGATCCGGGCACGTGGTCGAGGTCGTCATCCCGGTCAACGGAGCGACCGTATCCGCTGCGATCGCGGCCGTCGCCGCGGCGATCGCGGCCATCGAGCTCGACAGCATCCCCGGTTTGCGCGCCGCGCTCGATGCCAAGGCGAGCGCGGCCGACCTCCAACGGGTGAGCCAGCTCACCGTCGTCAACGCCCTGATTTTCGGTTGAGGCCACCCCATGAAACAGCCCCTTCTGTCCGGCTACGGCTTCTCGCCGATCAATCGCACTCTCGACTTCTCCACGCTGGCCAACTTCGACCTGCGGCGGCTTTTCGCGGTCATCAACCTGCGCTCGAACGCGCTGATCTATGCCGCCGCCGTACCCAATCTCGGATACGCCAGCGTCGCCGGATCGGTGCTCACCCTAGCGTACGACACCTCGGCGATGAACGCGTCGGACCCACTGCTGGTGATCTACGAGGACGGCGGAGCGCCGCTCCCGGCCAATGCCTCGACGGCCGCGGGGCAAGCCGACGCCTCGGCGAAGCTCGCGTCGATCCTGTCCGTCCTCCAGGCCCAGGTCGATCTGGAGACTTCGATCTGGACCGACGGGACCGCCTTCTACGTCCGCCGCGAGAGCGTGAACGAAGGCACCCAAGCAATCGCGGTGACGTTTACGAACCCGGATGGAAGCACGGCCAGCGTCACAGCTTCGAGCCTGCGCCCGGTGGCGTCGGACAATGCCATCACGTTGCTCACCGCCTACTTCGACGTGAAGACGGCCGGCACTGGATACAGTCTCGGTGACGTGGTCGCGCGGGTCGTCGGTGTGAACAAGGCGACGACCCCGCCGACCGCATCCTCTGCGATCTGGCTGAACATGACCACTGGAGCGGTGATCGCCGCGCCAGCTGCCGCCAATATCGCAGAGGTCGATCAGAATACCGTCGTGACGGCGCCCACGCTGGCGGCCGCGCTGGGCTCTGCGACGGACACCGCAGCTACCACGGACGCCGGCACATTTAGCCTGATCGCCCTGTTCAAGCGGGGGCTCGCGTATTGGACGACGTACCTCGCTCGCGTCCCCGTCCTAGGCCAGGCGCTGAAGGCAGCGTCAGTCCCGGTGACCATGGCATCAGACCAGGGTGCGCTCAGTGTCTCGCAGGTGGACGGCACAATCCCGAGCGGGTCGCCAGTGACGCTCGCCGCCACGGCGAACGCAGCCTTCACCTTCGACACGACGGGCGCGGGGAGCGTCGACATCCACATCACCGCGTTCGGCGGCGTGATGCTCCTGGAGCAGCAGGCAAGCGACGGATCGAACAACTGGCAGCCATTGCCGGCGACCTTCATCTCGAACGTCGGCAGCTCCCAGGGACGTACCTTCAACACCATCATCTCGGCTGGCATTTGGCGGGCGAGCGTCGGCGGTAAGACGCTGCGGCTGCGCAACAACGGCGCGACGGCCAACACCTTTGCGATCGTGCTCAAGGCCTCGCCCTGGAGCGCGCCTTCGACCTACATCGAGGGCGGATCGCTGGTCGCGAACTCCAGCACGGTCACGGCAGATACCTCCGGCACGATCGCGGCGGGCGCCAGCGTGGCGGCCGTGACAGGGAGCACTAGCCGCCAGCTCGCGATCATCAGCAACACCGGCACCAACCCGATGCAGGTCCGCTTCGGCGGTGCGGCGACCGCTGCGGTCGGCCACACCATCGCAGCCGGCGCCAACCTGGTCCTTGATGCCAAGTGCCCGACGGCGGCGATCAACCTGTTCTCAGCCAGCGGCACCACGTATTCCATCACCACGGGGTGATGACATTTGATCCTGCGCGCTGTGCCATTCGATTTTGCGCGCTACACGAATCCTACGTCTGCCCGGGCTTGAGCTCGTAGAAGATGTGCCGGCCGATGACGTCCATCTTGCGCAGGCGCCGCGACCAGCCCGGCTTGACGTAGTCGGCATGGTAGTGCGTCGCGTCGCCGACCTCGGCGAGGTAGGTGCGCCCCTCGATCACCGACTGCGCGATGCGGGTGGCGGTGGCCCACGAGCCCGAATCGGTGATGCGCAGGGCCTTGCCCTCGCACGCGAAGGAGAACTGGCAGCCCATGTAGCGGTGTCGGTTCTGGTAAACGACGCCGCAGACGTTCGACGGGTAGAGCCCGCTCTTCACGCGGTTCAGCACCACCTGGGCGACGGCGGCCTGGCCGGCCTCGGGCTCGCTGCGCGATTCGAAGTACACGGCCTCGGCAAGGCAGCGCTGCTCCTTGTCCATGGCGTCCGGCCCGATCAGGTCGGCGTAGCGATGGCGGGCGTCCTCGGGGACCGATTGCGCCACCGGCGGCTCCGTCCGGTCGGTGCGGATGGTCAGGCCCGGCAGCATCAGGCTGGCCGAGGCGACCTCGACCGGCGTCGCGTCGGCCAGCCTGATGCTGCCGGGCCTGACCATCCGCAC
>NZ_VRVH01000146.1:0-11115 GCF_008040095.1 Methylobacterium sp. WL6
CCGTGAGCGCGCAGGCCGCGACCGCGGCCGCGGCCAGGGCATAGCCGGCGGACCACAGCCTGGTCTGCTCGGCGAGCCCGAGGATCGGCTCGATCGCCAGCGGATAGGCGAGCAGGGCGGAGAACGAGCCGAGATTGGAGGCGCGGTAGAGGAAGTACGGATCCTGTGCCCGATCGTTGCCGGACCGGGCGAACCACGCCTGCAGCAGCGGAGCGCTCGCCGACAGGGCGAAGAACGGCGCGCCGATCGAGGCCAGGAACAGGCCGACGAGCCAGACGGCCTCGTCGCCGCCTTGCGCCGCGGCGTCCAGCGAGACCGTGATCGGCAGGAACGCCGCCCCGCCGAGCAGCACGAGACCGTGCACCGCGACCGAGGCACGCAGCGAAAGCCAGCGCGTCGTCGCATGCGCGTAGGCGTAGCCCGCGAGCAGCAGCCCCTGGAACACCACCGTCGCGACCGACCACACCGCGGGCGTGCCGCCGAGGACGGGAAGGACGCGCTTGGTGAAGATCGGCTGCAGGACGAAGAGCAGGAACGCCGCCAGGAGCAGCGTACCTGCGAACACGAGGGTCTGGACGAGGTCGCGGCCGATCGCTGCCGTCCGGCCGGCCGGGTCGACGCCGATCGGTTCGGCTTTGCTGGCGGTCATGGTTCGCAATCCCCCACCCGAGGCGGCGAGGCGCGAAGGTTAGCCGAGCGGCATTAACCGTCCCTCATCGACCGGTCACCATCTTCATGACTCAAGAGAGATAATGTGCGGGTCCGTAGCCCTGATCGGCCGTGCCGCGATGCGAGCAGAAAAAACCCGGGTCATTCCCACTCGATCGTGCCGGGCGGCTTCGAGGTGATGTCGTAGGTGACGCGGTTGATGCCCTTGACCTCGTTGATGATCCGGGTCGCGACCCGGCCGAGGAAGGCCATGTCGAACGGGTAGAAGTCGGCCGTCATGCCGTCGACCGAGGTGACGGCGCGCAGCGCGCAGACGTGGTCGTAGGTGCGCCCGTCGCCCATCACGCCGACGGTCTTGACCGGCAGGATCACCGCGAAGGCCTGCCAGATCGTGTCGTAGAGGCCGGCCCGGCGGATCTCGTCGAGGTAGATCGCATCGGCCTTGCGCAGGGCCTCCAGCTTCTCCGGCGTGATCGTGCCGGGACAGCGGATCGCGAGCCCGGGCCCCGGGAACGGATGGCGGCCGACGAAGGCGTCGGGCAGGCCGAGCTCGCGCCCGAGCACGCGGACCTCGTCCTTGAACAGCTCGCGCAGCGGCTCGACGAGCTTCATGTTCATGCGCGCCGGCAGGCCGCCGACGTTGTGGTGGCTCTTGATCGTCACCGAGGGGCCGCCGGAGAACGACACGCTCTCGATCACGTCCGGGTAGAGCGTGCCCTGGGCCAAGAAGGCCGCGCCGCCGATCTTCTTCGATTCCGCGTCGAACACGTCGATGAACAGGCGGCCGATGGTCTTGCGCTTCTCCTCGGGGTCGCTGACGCCGGTGAGGGCGTCGAGGAACAGGTCCTGCGCCTGCACGTGGACGAGCGGGATGTTGTAGTGGTCGCGGAACAGCCGCACGACCTCCTCGGCCTCGCCCATGCGCAGCAGCCCGTGGTCGACGAAGACGCAGGTGAGCTGATCGCCGATCGCCTCGTGCAGCAGCACGGCCGCCACCGACGAATCGACACCGCCCGAGAGGCCGCAGATCACCTTCTCGGATCCGACCTGCTCGCGGATCTTGGCGATCGCCTCGGCGCGGTAGGCGCCCATGGTCCAGTCGCCCGAGCAGCCGGCGATGTCGCGCACGAAGTTGCGGATCAGCAGGGCGCCGTGCGGCGTGTGCGCCACCTCCGGGTGGAACTGCACCGCGTAGTAGTTGCGGGCCTCGTCGGCCACCGCCGCGAAGGGGGCGTTCTTCGAGATCGCCACGGTGGTGAAGCCGTCGGGCAGCTTGGTGACCCGGTCGCCGTGGCTCATCCAGACGGGGTAATGCTCGCCGACGTGCCAGACCCCCTTGAACAGGGGGCATTCCGAGATGATCTCGATCTCGGCGCGGCCGAACTCGGCATGGTGGCCGCCCTCGACCTCGCCGCCGAGCTGGGCCGCCATCGTCTGCTGGCCGTAGCAGATGCCGAAGACCGGGACGCCCGAATCGAACACCACCTGCGGGGTTCGCGGCGAGGCGTCGCTCGTCACCGATTCGGGGCCGCCCGACAGGATCACGCCCTTCGGCCGCGTCTCGGCGAAGGCCTCCGCCGCCTTGGTGAACGGCACGATCTCGCAATAGACCCCCTCCTCCCGGACGCGCCGGGCGATGAGCTGGGTCACCTGCGAGCCGAAATCGACGATCAGGATCTTGTCGTGGTCGGTGTTCATGCTTCTCGCGTTAGACGAGGCGATTGCGCCGTGCAACGCAGCCGTCGCATGCGGGCCGCGCGCGCCTGTTCACGACGCGCATGGGCACGGGATTCCCCCTCGGCGCACGGGCGGAGGCGCGAGCGCGCGGTGACCATCACGTCGCCAGGAACCCGCGCACGCGAAGCCAGGCGAGGAACAGGTTCGGCCACGCCGCCACCGGCGTGCCGGGCGGCCCGAGCCCGAAACCGTGGCCGCCGCGCTCGAACAGGTGCATCTCGGCCGGTATCTTCGCCTTGCGCAGGGCGGTGAACATCAGGAGCACGTGGTCGCAGACCGCGATCGGATCGTCCATCGCCTGCGCCATGAACATCGGCGGCGTGTCGGCGCGGACCTGCACGTCGACCGAGTAGGTCCGCATCTCGACCTCGGTGACCTCGTCGCCGACGAGCACGCGGCGGGTGGAGGTGCCGTCGAACGGCGCCTTCATGGTGATGACGGGATAGAGCAGCCCGGCGAGCGCCGGGCGGTACGGCAGGGCGTCGTGCGCGTCGACCGGCGGGTAGAGGTTCTGGTTGCCGACCGCGGTCTCGCCCATCAGGTGCCCGCCGGCCGAGAAGCCCAGCACCCCGACGCGGGCGGGATCGATGCCGAGCTCGGTCGATTGCGCCCGCACCAGCCGCACCGAGCGCTGCGCGTCCTGCCGCGGCGCATCGGGGCCGTTGTCCCAGCCCTCGCCGGGCAATCGGTAGATCAGCAGGAACACGGTGATGCCGGCCGCCGTCAGCATCTGGCCGACGGGCACGCCCTCGTTGCCGATGTCGATGAAGCGGTAGCCGCCGCCGGCCGCGACGATCATCGCCGATCCGTTCGGCTTGTCCGGCCGGATCACCAGCAGGCAGGGGCGCTCGACCTTGGTGATGACGCCGCGCGCCGTCTCGTCGAAGCGGTAGCCGTTCGGATCCGGACCCTCGCCGCCGCCCGGCGGATCGCCCGGCCAGAGATCGATGACCTGGAGCTGCGCGCCGGGTGCCGTCCGCGGCAGGGCCGGGACCAGCTCGCCCGGCGGGTTGGGCGGGGCTTGGGCATGCGCGGCGCCCTGCCCCGCCATCGCGGCCGCGGTCGCAGCCAGGAGCGTTCTCCGGTCCAGGCCCATCGGTCTCCTGCGGTGTCTTCGGAATCGCTCGGACAACGCCGGCTGGACGGAGCGGTTGCGATCCTCAGCCGGCTCGCGCCAGGGTCGCGACGTAGAACCCGTCCGTGCCGGTTCGCGCCGGGCTCATCTGCAGCCCATGCGCGGTGAAGCGCAGCGTCTCCGCCAAGCCCGGGGCATGGGCCTCGGCGACGTCGCGTGCCGGCACGACCGCGAAGGCCCCGGCGCCGCGCGCGAGGAAGCCGGCCACCGCGTCGTCGTTCTCCGCCGGCAGGAGCGAGCAGGTGACGTAGGTGATGCGGCCGCCGGGCCGCACCAGACGGCCGGCGCGGTCGAGCACCGTCGCCTGCTCGGCGACCCGCGCGGCAAGGCTGTTCGGGCGCAGGCGCCACTTCGCGTCGGGGTTGCGGCGCCAGGTGCCGGTGCCGGTGCAGGGCGCGTCCACCAGCACGCGGTCGGCCTGTCCGTCGAGGTCGGCGAGCACGTCCGTGCGCACCCGGCCGCCGCGGGGCGTGCGCACCTCCGCGTTCGCGCCGGAGCGCCTCAGGCGCTCGTGGATCGGCGCGAGGCGGCGCGGGTCGTCGTCGGTGGCGATCAGGCGACCGCCGTTCCCGGTCACTGCCGCCAGCGCCAGGGTCTTGCCGCCGCCGCCGGCGCAAAGGTCGACGATCGTCTCAGCCTCGCCGGCGCCCGTCAGCATGGCGGCGAGCTGCGAGCCCTCGTCCTGGATCTCGTACCAGCCGTCGAGGAATTCCGGCTCGACATGCAGCGCCGGCCCGCGCCCGTCCGCGCCGATCGGGACGCGCAGGCCCATCGGCGCGTGCGGCGTCGGCGCGGCCGCATGGTGGGCGAGTCCCGGCATCGCCGCCGCGCGGTCGCCCTTGAGGGCGTTGACGCGGATGTCGAGGGGCGCACGCCGGGCGAGCGCCTTCAGTTCCGGCAGGAGATCGGCGCCGAGGATCGCCTCCAGCTGCGGCAGCACCCATTCGGGGACGTCGCCCGCGACGTGTGGCGGCGCGTCGGCGAGGTTTCCCTCGGCCAAGCGCCGTGCCTCGTCGTCGTTGAGCTTCTTCGGCGCGAAACCCTCGCCGCTGAACAGCGCCGCGATCGAGGGGGCGGCGAGACCCTGCTGCAGCCGCAGCGACCCGAGCAGCACCGCGCGCGGGCTGTCGTCGCCCATGATCCAGGCGGCCGAGGACCGTCGCCGCAGGGCGTCGTAGACGAGGCTGGCGATGCCGCCGCGGTCGCCCGATCCGGCGAAGCGGTGGCTCAGGCCCCAATCCTTGAGGGCGTCGGCGGCCGGTCGGCGACGACCGGCGATGTCGGCGAGCACCTCGATGGCGGCGGCGCAGCGGGCGGCTGGAGTCAGGACGGTCTCCTTTGGCGGATGAAGGCGTGTCGCGAGCGCGATAGACCCGCAGCGCCCCGCCTGTCGAAGGAAATCCGCGTGGCCACGATACGGCCACGCTTAACCCGCGCCGCGGACACGATACGGCCGAGCTTCCGGCACGATCGGCGCTCAGACCTGCAGGCTCCGACGGAACCCGCCGTCGCGAAGGCCGGAAGAACCCATGTCGCCCGTGATCCACCTCAGCCTCGCCGGCATCGTGATGCTGGCGGTCGCCGCCTGCTCCACCCCACCGGCCGCTCCCGACCTGACGCCGCCGCCGCGGCGCCCGCTCGATGCCAAGACGCAGCTCGAATACGGCAACCCGCCCCCGCCTCCCGGCCCGCGCTACTGAAGGATATCCGGATCTCGGCCCGCGCGGGCCGAGATCTCAGGCCGCCTGTTCGCGGGCGCGGCGGCGCTCATAGGTCTTGAGGCCGGTGAAGACCCGCTCGAGATGCGGCAGCACGGTGTCCGGCGTGACCGAGCGCCCGCGGGCGATCAGGTCGCCGACGACGTGGTCGGCCTCGATCCGGCCCCTGCCCTCGATGTCGCGCAGCATCGAGGCGGTGAGCGGCGCGCCTTCCGTGGTCAGCATGGTCTGGGCCTGGGCCGCCACCTTCTCGCGCGGCGCGAATCCGTTCGCCGCGGCGATGGCGAGGCATTCGTCGTGCAGGCCGGCGATGAAGTCGCGGCCGCCCTCGGCCCCGACGATGTCGCCGACGGTGCCGCGCATCAGGGTGGTCGCGCCGGCCAGCGTGGCGAGGAACACCCACTTCTCCCACATCTCCAGCACGATCCTGTCGGACAGGCGCGGCTGGAACTTCACGTCCCGCATCAGCGTCTCGATCGCGTCGCAGCGCTCGGATCGGGAGCCGTCGCGCTCGCCGAAGGTCAGCGTGCAGAAGTCGCTCATGTGGCGGATTGCGCCCTCAGGCCCCAGCGTCGCCGCGATGGCGCAGGAGCCGCCGAGCACGCTGGCCGCGCCGAAGCGCGCGTCCAGCGCGTCGAGATGCGCCATCCCGTTGAGGATCGGCAGGATGGCGGTGCCTTCCCCCACCGCCGGCGCGAGGTCGTCGAGGGCGCCGGCGAGGTCGTAGGCCTTGCACGAGAGCAGGACGAGGTCGAAGCCGCCGGCCGCATGCAGCGCGGCCGCCGTGACGGTCTTGGGCGCGGCGAGATGCAGGTCGCCGAGCTTGCTTTCCACGACGAGCCCGTTCGCCGCGAGCTTGTCCGCGCGCGCCGGGCGGACGAGGAAGCTCACGTCGCGCCCGGCCTCCGCGAGCCGCGCCCCGTAATAGCCGCCGGTCGCCCCGGCCCCGACCACCAGCACCCGCATCGTCGCTCTCCGAAACACCGTTTCCCGCCGGACCCGCCCGTGACGCCGCCCCGCCTCAGGTGCGCGAGGGGTAGTTCGGGCTCTCGCGGGTGATCGTCACGTCGTGGACGTGGCTCTCGCGCAGGCCGGCATTGGTGATGCGGATGAACTGCGCGCGCTCCTGGAACTCCGGCACGCTCGGGGCGCCGACATAGCCCATGGCGGCGCGCAGGCCGCCGGCGAGCTGGTGCAGGACGGCCGCCACCGGGCCCTTGTACGGCACCTGCCCCTCGATGCCCTCGGGCACGAGCTTGTGGGTGTCGTTGACCTCGGCCTGGAAGTAGCGGTCGGCCGAGCCGCGGGCCATCGCGCCGACCGAGCCCATGCCGCGGTAGCTCTTGTAGGAGCGGCCCTGGTACAGGAACACCTCACCGGGGGCCTCGTCCGTGCCGGCGAGCAGCGAGCCGAGCATCGCCACCGAGGCGCCGGCGGCGATCGCCTTGGCGAGGTCGCCGGAATACTTGATGCCGCCGTCGGCGATCACCGGGATGCCGGCGTCGTGAGCGGCCTCGACCGCCTCCATGATCGCGGTGAGCTGCGGCACGCCGACGCCGGCGACGATGCGGGTGGTGCAGATCGAGCCCGGCCCGATGCCGACCTTCACCGCGTCCGCGCCCGCGTCGATCAGCGCCTGCGTGCCCTCGCGGGTCGCGACGTTGCCGGCGATGACCTGCACGGCGTTGGAGAGCTGCTTCACCCGGCGCACGCTGTCGAGCACCTTGATCGAGTGGCCGTGCGCGGTGTCGACCACGATCACGTCGCAGCCGGCATCGATCAGGCGCTCGGCCCGCTCGAAGCCCTGGTCGCCGGTGGTGGTGGCCGCCGCGACCCGCAGCCGGCCCTGCTCGTCCTTGACCGCCTTCGGGTAGGTGACCTGCTTCTCGATGTCCTTGACCGTGATCAGGCCGATGCAGCGGAAGTGATCGTCGACCACGAGCAGCTTCTCGATCCGGAACTGGTGCAGGAGGTGCTTGGCCTCGTCCTGCGTCACGCCCTCGCGCACCGTGATCAGCCGGTCGCGGGTCATCAGCTCGGAGACGGGCTGGGCCGGATGCGTCGCGAAGCGCACGTCGCGGTTGGTGAGGATGCCGACGAGCTTGCCGCGCGAGCCGTTCGGGCCGCGCTCGACCACCGGGATGCCGGAGATGCGGTTGGCCTTCATCACCTCGAAGGCGTCGGCCAGGGTCTCGTCGGGATGGATGGTGATCGGGTTGAGCACCATGCCCGACTCGTACTTCTTGACGAGGCGGACCTGCTCGGCCTGCTCCGCCGGCTCGAGGTTGCGGTGGATGACGCCGAGGCCGCCGTTCTGGGCCATGGCGATCGCCATCGGCGCCTCGGTGACGGTGTCCATCGCCGAGGCGACGATCGGCAGGTTCAGGCTGATGGTGCGCGTCAGCTGCGTCGCGACGTTGACCTCGGTCGGCATCACCGACGAGGCGGCCGGACGCAGGAGGACGTCGTCGAAGGTCAGGCCCTCGATGATCGAAGCGGAGCTGATACGGGCCATGAGCCAACGGTCCTGAAGGGCTGCCGGGCCGACGCGAGATCGGGTTCGGCATGGAGCGGGTTGGCACGGGCCAGTATCATGCGGTGGGGTGCCCGCAAAGGCGGCAACCCGGCGCGGCACGGGATAAACCCCGCGTGGGCAGGTTGCGTCCGCCGCATGGCGTCCGCGACCGCCCTTCCCGCCTCAGCGGACGCGCGGCCCCTTGTCGGAATAGTCCGGCGGCAGGCCGATGTAGTCGGTGAGGATCCCATCGAGGCCGGGCGCCCGGCCGAACGCCTCGCAATCGGGGTCGAGGGGCGCCTCGCCGAGCGTGGTCACCCGGATGCGGTTCCAGTTCGGCAGGGTCAGCGGCGCCTTGAACGGGTCCTCGCCGGTGGCGAGGTAGAACCCGAAATCCTGGCCGAAATCGCCGGCGAGATCGTAGGCGTCGCTGATGTGCGAGTAGCGCGGCTGGCTCGTGAACGAGTTGGCCGCCCCGCCCCAGACCATCGCCGCCCGCTGCTCGTGGCGGCGGTCGAGCGCCTCGGCTTCGACGGTGAGGCTTCCGAGCCCGATCGGCACCCGCGGGATCGGGATGCGCCCGAGGCCCTCGGCGAAGCCGATGCCGACCTGGCCGGCGACGGTGACGGCGGCGGAGGTGCCGATGGTGGCGCCGGCGCCGATCAGGTTGGTCGGGTCGACGCGGGTCACCTGGGCGCGCACGGTCAGGTCGGCGCTGCGGCTCGACACCACGTCGTAGCGCAGCGACAGCTCGTAGCAGAGCGCGCGGTCGGCGTTGTTGGCGACCAGCCTGCGCTCCGCATCGCTGATGCCGACCGCACCGGAGACGTTGGCCGGGAACTGCGTCGGGATGATCCGGACGGTCCTGGTCCGGGCGAGCGCGTCGGCGTCGGCGTAGAGGCGCGCCGTGGTCGAGGCCTCGGTGCTGGCCCGGAGTCGGTCGTAGCGGCTGAGCGAGCCGACATCGTTGAGGAGCACGGTGCCACAGGCGCCGAGGACGAACATCACCGCGGACGCGGCGACGAGCCGCGGCAGCGATCGGGGCAGTGTCGACGGACGAAGCATCCTGTCACTTTCGCGGGTGTCGCCGCGTCGTCCCGGGCGCCGCCGCCGAGGAGCGGGGCGCCGCGCGGGGACACGGCATCGTTACCGTAAAGCTTAAGGCCGATCCGGCCTGCTCGGAAGGGTTGCGGCGCGGTTCAGCCATGTTCGGAAACAAAGCGTGGCCGATCCGCCACGGATCGACCGGGCGCACATCCCGTGTCAAGCGCTGCGCCGCACGCCCGGCCGTCGCCACGATGCCGGGTGCCCCGAACGCTTGCCCGGCCCGATGCGCGCATCACAGATCGTCCCCCTCGTCGTCGCCACCGCCCTGTTCATGGAGAACACCGACTCGACGGTGATCGCCACGGCGCTGCCGACCATCGCTCAGAGCCTCGGCGAGGACCCGATCGCCCTGAAGCTCGCGCTGACCGCCTACCTCGTCAGCCTGGCGATCTTCATCCCCATCAGCGGCTGGATGGCCGACCGCTACGGATCGCGCACGGTGTTCCGCGCGGCGATCGCGGTGTTCATGGCGGGCTCCGTCGCCTGCGCCGTCTCGAGCGGGCTCGCCGGCTTCGTCGGCGCCCGGTTCCTGCAGGGCTTGGGGGGCGCGATGATGGTGCCCGTCGGCCGCCTGGTGATCCTGCGCAGCGTGCCGAAGGCCGAGCTCGTCTCGGCGCTGGCCTACCTGACGATCCCGGCGCTGATCGGCCCGATCATGGGGCCGCCGCTCGGCGGCCTGATCACCACCTATCTCGACTGGCGCTGGATCTTCTTCATCAACATTCCGATCGGCGTCGTCGGGATCGTGCTCGCGACCCTGTTCTTCGAGGACGTGCGCGAGCCCGAGCGCCCGCCGCTCGATCTCGTCGGCTTCGCCATGCTCGGGCCGGGGCTCGCCGCGCTGATGCTGGGGCTGGCCTCGACCGGCCGCCACCTGCTGCCGGCCTGGATGTCCTGGGCGAGCCTCGGCGGCGGCGCGGTGCTGCTCGCGCTCTACTTCCGGCACTCGCGGCGCATGGCGCATCCGATCCTGCGCCTCGACCTCATGCGTCATCCGACCTTCCGCATCGCGGTGGTCGGCGGCAGCCTGTTCCGCATCGGCACCGGCGCGATCCCGTTCCTGCTGCCGCTGATGCTCCAGGTCGGCTTCGGGCTCGATCCGCTGCAATCGGGTCTGATCACCTTCGCCGCGGCGGCCGGCGCGATGTTCGTGAAGACGATCGGCCCGCGGATCCTGCGCCGCTACGGCTTCCGACCGGTGATGGTGGCGAACGCCGTCCTCGCCGCGCTCTTCCTCGCGGTGAACGGCCTCTACACCGCCGACACCCCGCATTGGCTGATGCTCGGGATCCTATTCATCGGCGGCTGCCTGCGCTCGATCCAGTTCACCTGCGTGAACGCCATCGCCTACGCCGACCTCGAGAAGTCCGAGATGAGCGCGGGCACGAGCCTCGCCAGCGTCGCGCAGCAGATCTCCTTGAGCCTCGGCGTGACGCTCGGCGCCCTGGCGCTCGAAGGCGCCGCCGAATGGCATGGCCGCAGCGCGATCATGGCGGCGGATTTCGGCCCGGCCTTCTTCGCCGTCGCGCTGATCTCGGCGGTCTCGGTCTTCGCCTTCCGCCAGCTCGCGCCGGATGCGGGCGCCGAGGTCTCGGGCCGGATGATCGCGCGTGCCGCGCCCGCCGCCGCACCAGGCCGGCCATAGGTGCAGGCTCCCCTCCCACGGTCCGCTCGCGGAGGCTGCGCGTGAACGTCTCGATCCTGCAACCGCTGATCGCTCAGATCGGGCTGATCGTGGCGCTCTACGTCTGGCTGTCCGTGGCGCGCCTGCGCGCCGTGAGCCGCGGCGAGGTCGCGTACGACGCCTTCGTCCTCGGTCGCGACGAGCCGCGGCCGATCGCGCGGATCACCCGCAACCTCGCCAACCAGTTCGAGCTGCCGGTGCTGATGGTCGGCTGCGTCGCGCTTCTGGCAGCTTTCGGCGAGGTCGGGCGGTTCGACGTCGCCTGCGCCTGGCTGTTCGTCGCCGGCCGGGTCGTGCACACGGCGGTGCAGACCCTGACCGACGACGTGAAGCTGCGCGGACGCGTCTTCGGGATCAATTTCGTGGCGTTCCTCGGGATCGCCGGGCACCTCGGCCTGATCGCCCTGGGGTCGCGGTAGGCCGCTCGGAGCGCATGCTCCGGCGCGGCCGCCTCAGGCGGCCTTGGCCCGGCGCGGCCGAAAAAAAAGACCCAGCCCACCACAACATAAATGTTGAAATGGGGGGGGGGCGGATAATTAAAAAAAAAAAG
>NZ_VRVH01000147.1:0-10994 GCF_008040095.1 Methylobacterium sp. WL6
GCCGCGCCGATCTTCTCGAGCATCTCGCCGACCTCGTGGAGCGGGTGCGGCTGTTCGGCGCCGCCCGCACCCGCTCCACGAGGTCGGCGCGGAAGGCGTCGGAGGTGGTGACGCCGCGGTTGCTCTCGGGCTTGGCGAGATAGTCGACCGCGCCGAGGGCGAGGCACTTGAGCGAGATGTCGGCGTTGCGCGTCGTCAGCGTCGACATCATCACGACCTGCACGGTCGGGCTGGCCGCGAGCATGCGCGGCAGCGCCTCGGTGCCGTCGAGCTCGGGCATGTCGATGTCGAGCAGCACCACGTCCGGATCGTGCCGCGTCATCATCTCCACGGCGATTCGGCCGTTCGAGGCGGTGCCGACGACGGTGAAGCCGGCCTCGCCGATCCAGCGCGCGACGAGCCCGCGCACCACAGCCGAGTCGTCGGCGATCAGCACCTTGATCGGCACGGACGCGGTCGCCCACGGCTTGGGCGCGAGGCTCGGGTTGGCGGCCAGCATGGGTTCGGCATCCCAATGACGATGGGGGAGTGGGGGTCGTTCGACGTCGCGGTCCAGCCAGCTCGACCGAGCCGACGCGGGCAGCCGGATCGGGCCTGCGTCAGGCCGCGGCCTGGACGACGCCGACCTGCTCGAGCTTGGCCGTCAGGATGTCGCGGTCGAACGGCTTCATGATGTACTCGTCCGCGCCCGCCCGGAGGGCCCGGGCGATGGCGCCGACGTCATTCTCGGTCGTGCAGAACAGGATCTTCGGGCCGTTGCCGTCGGGCCGCTGGCGCAGGGCCTGGAGGAAGGCGTAGCCGTCCATGTTCGGCATGTTCCAGTCGAGCAGGATGACCTGGGGCATCGCCTCGGCGCAGCGCAGCAGGGCGTCGCTGCCGTCCTCGGCTTCCGAGACGTCGAAGCCGAGCGTCTCGATGATCCGCCGCGCCACCTTCCGGATCACGGCGGAATCGTCGACCACAAGGCAGGTGCGGGTTTCGGCTGAAGCGATGGTCACGGCGTCTTGCCCTCTCGGCTCTTTGCTGTCGGCGACGTCACGCTGCGGTCGCGCCGGCGCGTTCGGACGCGAAGACCAGCAGCGCGTTGACGTCGAGAATGACGAGCAGCCGGCCGTCGAGGCGATGGACGCCGAGGGCGAGGTCGCGCCAGCGGGCATCCAGGTTGATCGGCACCGGCTCGTGCGTCTCGACACCGAGCTTCAGCACCTCGCCGACGCCGTCGACCACGAGGGCGAAGGTCTCGCCGCCCTGCTCAAGGCCGATCGCCATGCGCGCCGCACCTTCGGCCGCCGGAAGGCCGAGCCGGCGGCGCAGGCAGATCGCGGTGACGACGCGTCCGCGCAGGTTCAGCAGGCCGACGATTTCGGGTGGGCTCAACGGCACCGGCGTGACGCCGGCCGGGATGAACACGTCGTGCACCCGGTCGATGGCGAGCCCGAACATCGTGTCGCCGACGAAGACGGTCACGAAGTCCTGGGTCGTTCCCGCCTCCGTGGCGTTGCTGTTGGCAGCCTGCATGGTGGTGTCTCCCCGGCGTCGCGGCGCCGTCAAACCAGGATGGTCGGTTCGCGCCGGGATCGGCGCGGCACCGTCGGGACGGGCCGGTCTCAGGCGGCGTGGGCGCGGAGCGCCGCGTTCGGCGCGGCATCGAGCTCGGCGAGCGCCGCGACGAGGCCGCTGCGGTCGAACTTCGCCACGAGGTCGCTGATCGCGAGGGTGCGGGCCCGCTCGACCGCATCGGCCCCGATGGTGCCGGTGAGGCCGATCACCGGGAGGCCGGCGACCCGCGGGTCGCCCGCCCGCATCGCGCCGACGAGATCGAAGCCGCTGCGGCCCGGCATCTCCAGGTCGGTCACCACGACGCTGATCCGCGCATCCGCCTGGAGGATGGCGAGCGCCTCCTCGGCACCGGGCGCCGTGACGACGCGGTAGCCGGCGGCCTTCAGCACCGGGCTCAGCATGTCGCGGAAGAAGGCCGAATCGTCCACGAGCAGCAGCGTGGCGGTCTTCGCCGAGGGCGCCTTCGCGCCGCGCGCCCAGTCGTCGTAGGCCAGCGGCAGGAAGTGGGCGATGTTGATGATGTCGGTGGCGCGGCCGCGCAGCACCGCCGACCCGATCAGGTCCGAACGCTCGGCCGCGATCTCGATGTCGAGGCGCTCCTCGACGATGTCGACGATCTCGTCGACCACGAGGCCCATCGCCCGGTCGCCGTCGGAGAACACCACCAGCGCCTGCGTCCCCTCGGTGCGGATCGCGATGGCCTCGTCGGCCGGGACCAGCGGCATCAGCCGGCCGCGATACTGGATCAGCGGACGCCCGCCGAGCCACTCGACCTTGCCGGCGTCGATCTCCTCCAGCCGCGTGACGAGCGACAGCGGAACCGCCTTGAAGCTGCCGGCGCCGCCCTTGAACACGAGGAGCGTGGTCTTCGGGTCGCCGAGCTCGGCCGCCTCGGCCTCGGCCTCGATCGGGCCGCCGCCCTGCGCGCCCTGGCTGACCTGCCGCGCGATGCCGTTCGGGTCGACGATCAGCACCACGGCGCCGTCGCCGAGGATGGTGTTGCCGGCGAACAGCGGGATGTGGCGCAGCTTCGAGGACATCGGCTTCACGACGATCTCCTCCGTGTGGAAGACCTCGTCGACGAGGATGCCGAAGCGCTGGCGCCCGACCTGGGCCACGACCACGAAGCCGGTCTCGGTCCCGGTGTCGTCCTGGCCGAGCAGGCCCTTGAGGGTCACGATCGGCAGCAGCCGCTCGCGCAGGCGCAGCACCGGCGCATCGTTGATGCGCTCGATCCGCTGCGGCGCGGTGGCGTCGACCCGCACCAGCTCGAGCACCGCGAGCTGCGGCACCGCGAAGCGGCTCTCGCCGGCCCGGACGATGAGGGCGGCGACGATCGCCAGCGTCAGCGGGATCTTGATGGTGAAGGTGGTGCCGACGCCCTTCTGCGTGGCGATGTCGATCACGCCGCCGATGGTCTCGATGTTGGTCTTCACCACGTCCATGCCGACGCCGCGGCCGGAGACGGAGGTGACGGCGGCCGCGGTGGAGAACCCGGCGTCGAAGATGAACTTGGCGACCTGCGCGTCGGTCATGCGCTCGACGTCGGCCTGGGTCGCGATCCCGCGCTCCACGGCCTTCTTGCGGATCGCGACGAGATCGAGCCCCTTGCCGTCGTCGGCGATCTCGATCGTGATGGTCCCGCCCTCGTGGTAGGCCGAGAGGCGGATCGAGCCGCGGGCCGGCTTGCCGGCCGAGATCCGCTGCATGGTCGATTCGAGGCCGTGGTCGGCCGAGTTCCGGACCATGTGGGTCAGCGGGTCCTTGATGACCTCAAGGACCTGCCGGTCGAGCTCGGTCTCGGCGCCGAGCATCACCAGGTCGATCTGCTTGCCGAGCTCGCTCGACAGGTCGCGCACCACCCGCGGCAGCTTCTGCCAGGCGTTGCCGATCGGCTGCATGCGCGTCTTCATGACGCCTTCCTGCAGCTCGGCCGTCACGTGGGAGAGCCGCTGTAGCGGGACCTTGTAGCTCGAATCCTCGTGCTTGCGCGCGATCTCGAGGAGCTGGTTGCGGGTCAGCACCAGCTCGGACACCATCGTCATCAGGTGCTCGAGGGTGTCGACGTTCACCCGGATGGTCTGCATCTTGGCCAGGCCGCCCTCGGGGGCCTCGGCCGGCGCATCGCCCGACACCGGGGCCTTCGCGAGCGGGGCCGGAGCTTCCTGCACGGGGGCCGCCGGTGCCTGTGCGATCGGAGCTGGGGCGACCGGCGCCTGAGCGATCGGCGCCGGCTCGGGCATCCAGGCGGAGGGGGC
The DNA here is from genome assembly GCF_008040095.1 of Methylobacterium sp. WL6. Lineage (NCBI taxonomy): Bacteria > Pseudomonadati > Pseudomonadota > Alphaproteobacteria > Hyphomicrobiales > Methylobacteriaceae > Methylobacterium > Methylobacterium sp. WL6. The sequence goes on from NZ_VRVH01000147.1 coordinate 3,819, forward strand.
ATCGTCAGGGCCGGGGGCCGCGAGGAACGCGGCTTCGAGGTCCTCGAGCGAGACCTCGCCGGGCTTGCTCTCGCGCACGACGATCTCGGGCAGCTTCGGCTCCGGAATCTTAAGCTCCGGGAGCTTGGGCTCGGCGATCTTGGGCTTGGGAGCTGCGGCGGCCTCGGGCGTGCCGAGCGACATGCGCTCCAGCGCCTCGATCAGGTCGGCGTCGCTGCCCGCGGGCTCGGTCCCGGTGGCTTCGAGGTCGGCGAGGATGAGCTTCAGGCGATCGAGCGTCGCGAGGATCAGGCTGACGGCCGGGCTGGTCACCGCGAGACCGTCGCGGAAGCGACCCATCAGGGTCTCGGCGGCATGCGCCAGCGCTTCCAGCCGCGGCAGGCCGAGGAAGCCGCAGGTTCCCTTGATGGTGTGCACGAGGCGGAAGATATTCCGGAGGATCGTCTCGTTGTTCGGATCCTGCTCGAACCGGACGAGTTCCGTGTCGACGGTGTCGAGATGCTCGCCGCTCTCAGTCAGAAACTCGCGCAGAAGGTCGTCCATCGGCGGTACTCGGATCACGTCTGCACGCACGTTCGTGCAGACGCATCCTGGCGCGCGAGCGGTTAGGGAAGCGTTTCCTCGGACCCGTTTTTTCGTGCGATGGCGTCGTGTCGTCCTGCGTTACAGCGACTTGCCGTCGTGCCAGACGCAGTTCGAGGCGAGGATCGCAAGATTCACGTCCGATTTTTGCGGTTGCGGTAGGGTTTTACCGTCCATCGCGAGATCGATCTTGATCTCCACCTGGCCCTTCGACTCGTTGGACCGCCGGGAGAAGTAGCAGTACTGCTGGTAGGGCTGGTCGGCGCTGTCCTTGAAGTTCCAGCCGGTCACGATCTGCCCGTCGAGATAGGGCACCTGCTTGAACACGGTGAAGGTTGTGTTAACGATCGCCTTCGAAGCCGGCGCCGCGTCGGGCCCGAGCTGCGCCTTCGTCGGCGTCGGGGCGCCGGCGGCCTTCGGCAGGCCGCCTTCGAGCTTCAGCACGTTGTCGGTCAGCGTCACCTCGCCCTTGGTCTTGAGCGTGACGTCGGAGAGCGCCGCCTGCATCGCGGCGGCGATCTTCTCGGCGGCGGTGTCGAACTGGTTCATCATGGCCCAGCCGTAGGCCGCCGCGCCGATGCCGATGCCGGCCAGCGCGGTGAAGATCCCCGCGCCTGCCGCCCGGAACAGGAAGGCGCGGGCGAAGACGATGCGGGATTCCGCCCGCAGCCGGCCGTTGACCTGCTGCGCGAGCGCGATGTTCTCCGGCGACCCCTGCGCGACGTAGCTCATGCGCCCGCTCCCGCGCTGGCGGCCGGAAGGTTCGGCTGGTTCGCGGCCGCGATCCCCGGGGCGATCCCCGTGGCCGGGCGGTTGATCGGGATCACCGCGCCCGTCGCCGCCTCACGGTTCTGCCGCGGCAGCACCGGCTCGAGGTTCTGCTTCAGCGCCTCGGTGATCGATTCCAGCATGTAGGGGGTCGCCTCCGGGTTCACGGCGGCGCCGAGGTCGTCCTCGTCCATGAAGGTCTTGCGCACCGAGACAGCGCAGAGCGCCAGGATCGTCGAGGCGAAGGCGGCGCAGAGGGCCGGCAGGAACACGAAGATGCGCAGGAAGGCGTGCACCTGCTGCTCGGACACGTCGATCGGGTCGACGCCGTAGACCATCGCCGTGAAGGAGTGCAGCTGCGAGCGGTTCACGGCGTTGCGGTAGGCCTGCTCGGCGTCTGCGACCTTGCGCTCGGCGGCGCCGCGGTCGAGCTGCGCACGGGCCTTGCGCGCCTCCTCGAGATCCTTGGTCAGCACGCCGCGATCGGCCGAGGCCTTGGCGACGCTCGACGAGAGCGTGGCGGTGCGCGGGTCGGTGACGCATTTCAGGTTCTGGTAGCGCACGCCGCGGCTGTTGGTGCCGAACACCTTCTCGCAGCGCTGCGCCGGCAGCGCCGAGAGCTGCGCCGCGTTGTCCGCGGCGCGCTTCTCGATCTGGTCGAGCTCGGTCGTGTACTGCGCGACCCGGGCGTCGGCCGAGGCGATGCGGTTGTCGATGGTGCTCCGGTCGGCCTGCGCGTCCTTGAGCGCGGTCTTGGTCTTGGAGGCCTCCATCAGGCGGGGATGGAACATCATCTCGCCGAGCTGCGAGACCGACTTCGTCGTCACGCCGGCGGCGAAGATGATGCCGACGACCGCGAGCGCCCGAATGAAGTACGAGCGCTGCGTCCGCGCCAGGATGCCCAGCGGCACGCGGCACAGCTCGACCGCGGCGTAGACCAGCGGCGCCAGCAGCATGAAGTAGAAGGCGTGGTTGTCGCCGTCGCTGTAGACCGCCGCGAACAGCCAGGCGCCCCAGAGCGAGGCGCCGATGACCATGAACTCGACGAGGTAGGCGATCGCGACGTAGCCCCACTTGATGCGATAGCCCTTCTCGACATGGCGCTCGTGCGTCCACCTGTCGGACTCGATGGCCCAGGCACGGCGCTCGCGCTGGACCTCCCGGCTCGGGGGCATCTTTCGCATGGGGCTCTCTAAGCTCGGATCGTATGCGACGCGCGGTTGAGCGTAACCGTTCGTTAATCGTTTTCGCTAAGCGGGCATTGTGCCGAATTTGGGCCGCATGGCGGCCATCCACCGGAACCGCATCCGGGGTGGCGCAAATGCCTCACTTCGAAGTCGCGAATTCGGACGGAGCGGCCGGCCAATCGCGCCGCGGCGGCGTTTCGAGGTTGCTCGCGCGGCGCCCACCTCGCATGATCGCGGCGACCCAAAGCAGCGCCACCCGACCAAGAGGTTCGAACCGACCGCCGATGCCCGACGTCCATGCCGGCTCCTATAAGGAAGCGATCCTGTTCCTCGTCACCGCGGGCGTGGTGGTGCCGCTGTTCCATCGGCTGCGCATCAGCCCGGTGCTGGGCTTCATCGGGGCCGGCGCGCTCCTCGGGCCGTTCGGGCTCGGCCGTTTCGCCGACCAGTTCCACTGGGTCTCGCTGTTCACGATCGGCAACCGCACCGAGATCGCGCATCTCGCCGAGTTCGGCGTGATCTTCCTGATGTTCATGATCGGCGTCGAGCTGTCCTGGGAGCGGCTGCGCACGCTGCGGCGCCTGGTCTTCGGCCTCGGCTCGATCCAGGTGATCTGCTCGGCCCTGGTGATCGGGTCGATCCTATTCGGGCTGAAGGTCCCGCTGGCGGGTGCGGTGATCGTCGGCATCGCGCTGGCGCTGTCCTCCACCGCCGTGGTGCTGCCGGTGCTGGCCGAGCAGCGGCGGCTCAACACGCCGGCCGGGCGCGCGAGCTTCGCGGTGCTGCTGTTCCAGGACCTTGCCGTGGCGCCGGTCCTGTTCGCGATCGCGGTGTCGGGCCGCAGCGACGGCGCCGACATGGGCGGCGCGCTGGCTCTGGCTCTCGCCCAGGCGGCGATCGCCCTGGTGCTGATCGTGGTCGCCGGCCGCCTCGCGCTTCGGCCGCTGTTCCACCTCGTGGCGCGCACCAAGTCGGCCGAGCTGTTCATGGCGGCCTGCCTGCTCGTCATCGTCGCGACCGCGCTGACGGCGGCCGCCTCGGGCCTGTCGATGACGCTGGGCGCCTTCGTCGCCGGGCTGCTGCTCGCCGAGACCGAGTACCGCCGGGCGATCGAGGCCACGATCGATCCGTTCAAGGGGCTCCTGCTCGGGGTGTTCTTCGTCTCCGTGGGGATGAACCTCGATCCCGCGCAGCTGCTGGCGGCGCCCGGCGCGATCCTCGGGCTCGCCTTCGCGCTGCTGTTCATCAAGGCGGCGGTCGTGGTGATGGCGGCGCCCGCGCTCAAGCTCTCTCGCGCCGTCGCCCTGGAGACCGCGATGCTGCTCGGGCCGGGCGGCGAGTTCGCCTTCGTGCTGATCGGCGGCGCAATGGCCGGCGGCCTGGTGCCGGAGCCGGTCGGGGGCGCGGCGCTGATCGTCACCACCGTGACGATGATCATGATCCCGGGCCTCGCGGCGCTCGGCCGGCGGATCGGGAAGCGCGCCTCGAAGAACCAGGCCGGGCGGGTGCGGGCCGACCCGCCGCCGGACAAGCAGCAGGACCGGGTCATCGTCGCCGGCTACGGCCGGGTCGGTCGGCAGGTCGGGGAGATGCTGGCCCGCCACAAGATCCCCTACCTCGCCCTCGACGCGGACGCCGCCCGCGTCGCCGAGCAGCGCCGGCTCGGCAAGCCGGTCTATTTCGGCGATTCCTCGAACACCGAGCTGCTGCGCCGCTGCGACATCGCCACCGCGCGGGCGCTGGTGGTGACTCTCGACAACCCGCACGCGGTCGAGGCGGTGGTGATGGCCGCCCGCGCCGAGCGGGCGGACCTGACCATCGTCGCGCGCGCCCGCGACGCCAAGCACGCGACCGCGCTCTACGAGCTCGGCGTCGACGACGCGGTGCCGGAGACGATCGAGGCCTCGCTTCAGCTGTCGGAGGCGGTGCTGGTGGATGTCGGCGTGCCGATGGGCCTCGTCATCGCCTCGATCCACGAGCGCCGCGACGAGTACCGCGCGATGCTCAAGCGCAAGGAGACCGATACGCGCCCGGTCTTCCGGGCGCGACGCACCGTCGGCAAGGCGCACGAGGCGCCGCGCGAGGCGCCTCCCAAGGACGAGCCCGCTCCGGTGGTGCGGCGCGCCTGAGCCGGGCGCGGACGCCGCGCGCCTGCGGTCAGATCAGGTTCGGCATCGCCTCGCCGTGCCAGTCGCGCGCCTCCGGCTTGGCCGCCCGGACCGCGCGGGCCGGCTCGAGCCCCTCTGCGAAGCTGCAGCGGTAGACGATCTCGTCGGGCGGTCCGAGCCCCATCGAGAGCGGCACCGTCACCGTGTCGCCGTTGAAGCGCCAGCCGCGGGCGCCCTTGTCCCAGTACAGCCAGACCGTTCCCGGATGCCCCTTCAGCGCGAACACCGCCGCCTTGCGCGAGATCGCCTGGACCGTGCGCGGCAGGTACATGCCCTTGTCGCGGTAGGCCGCGCGGGCCGCCTCGGGCTGGCGATCCATGAAGGTGTTGCGAACGACCTGAATCATCGCGCCCGGCTTCCCGAGAAACCGCTTGAATTCGGACATGTTGCGTAGGATGACTGCCATCGCAGACCTCCTGATTCCGGGCATGTTGACTCTCGCCACGCCCGGCTGGACTCGATGCATCCGAGATGATCGATTCCGATGACTGTTTGCGTGACCGTGCGAGCCCGACTCGACGGGATATCAACAGGAATGAGGACTTGTACCCAGGAATCCTGGCCTGCCGGAGCCCATCGTCCCGCCGCACCGCCCTTCAGGTGATCGCGACCGGCGCTTGACCCGATGCCCGCCGCGGCGCGTTATCGAGCGATGCTGCTTCAGTTCTTCACAGCGCTGCGCGAGGCGCGCGTCCCCGTCTCCCTGCGCGAGTACCTGGTCCTGCTGGGCGCGCTCGAGCGCGACCTCGCCGAGAAGCGGGTCGAGGAGTTCTACTTTCTCGCCCGTACGGCCCTGGTGAAGGACGAGGGCCATCTCGACCGGTTCGACCGGGTGTTCGGGTCGGTCTTCAAGGGCCTGGAAACCGTCGGCGAGGCTGTGGCGCCAACCGCGATTCCGGAGGAATGGCTGCGCAAGCTCGCCGAAAAGTACCTCACCGATGCCGAGAAGGCGGAGATGAAGGCGCTCGGCTGGGACAAGCTGTTCGAGACCCTGAAGCAGCGGCTCGCCGAGCAGAAGGAGCGCCACCAGGGCGGCTCCAAGTGGATCGGCACCGGCGGCACCTCGCCCTTCGGCGCCTACGGCTACAACCCGGAGGGCATCCGCATCGGCCAGGACGGCAACCGCAACTTCCGCGCGGTGAAGGTCTGGGACAAGCGCGAGTTCAAGGATCTCGACGACACCGTCGAGCTCGGGACCCGCACGATGCGGCTGGCCCTGCGGCGGCTGCGCCGCTTCGCCCGCACCGGGGCGGCCGACGAGCTCGACCTCGACGGCACGATCCGCGAGAGCGCCCGCCAGGGCTACATCGACGTGCGCCTGCGGCCGGAGCGGCGCAACGCGGTGAAGGTGCTGCTGTTTCTCGACGTCGGGGGCTCGATGGATTGGCACGTCGAGCAGGTCGAGGAGCTGTTCTCGGCCGCGCGCTCGGAGTTCAAGCACTTCGCGCACTTCTACTTCCACAACTGCCCCTACGAGGCGGTGTGGACCGAGAACCGCCGCCGCCACGACGCAGCGACGCCGCTCGTCGACGTGATCCGCACCTATCCGTCGGACTACCGGGTGGTGTTCGTCGGCGACGCATCGATGAGCCCCTACGAGATCGCGGCGCCCGGCGGATCGGTGGAGCACTGGAACGAGGAGCCCGGCGCGGCCTGGGTGCAACGGGTGCTCGCGCACTTCCCGAAGGCGGTGTGGCTCAACCCGGTGCCGGCGCCGCAATGGGGCTACACGCAATCGATCGCGATGATGCGGCGGCTGTTCTCCGACCGCATGTTCCCGCTGACGCTGGAAGGCCTCGACGGGGCGATGCGGGCGCTGCTGCGTTGAACCCGATCGCTCAGCCCTGGCGGGCCGGCGTCGTCACCGTGAGCCCGTCGAACTCGGGCTTGATGCGGATCTGGCACGAGAGCCGGGACGTCGCCTTCACGTCGGAAGCGAAATCGAGCATGTCCTGCTCCATGTCCTCGGCCGGCCCGACCGCCTCGGCCCAATCGTCGGCCACGTAGACGTGGCAGGTGGCGCAGGCGCAGGCGCCGCCGCACTCCGCGTCGATCCCCGGCACGTTGTTGCGCAACGCCGTCTCCATGACGGTGGCGCCGACGCTGCCCTCGACGGTCCTCGCCGTTCCGGCATGATCGACGTAGGTGATCTTGGGCATCCGTAACTCCGGGCTCGTGGATCGGGCGGGCAAATGTCCGGCGAGCGCCTGGCCTGCTTGGCGGGGCATGACGCGGATTGCAAGCACGCGAACGTTGTGACGCGTCGGCGGACACCTGAGGGATGGGTTTGTCGCTGCAAGCTACGCGGCAAGCCGCGGCGTGTTCCCCTCCCCTGCAACCCGAACCGCTTATGCCGCAGATGTCGACCGCTCAGGATCAGCCGGCGATCTCCGCGAGCACGGCCGCGACCGCCGGTCCGAGGGCGGCCACCGCGTCTGCGCCGTCGCCGCCGAGTCGGCGCTGCGCGGGGG
>NZ_VRVH01000148.1:0-10699 GCF_008040095.1 Methylobacterium sp. WL6
TTATTAAGGCTGGTTGTATATGCATGCCTCGTATGCTGCACGGTTTGTCCGGTTTTAAGCGGCGGCTACGTTGAGAGGTGCCCATGCAGCGGGGTAGGCAGCGTCGATTGGCTTCCTTTGTCAGGTCCGAAAGCGGCAATGTCATAGTGATTTTTGGGCTCACCCTGCCCCTCCTCGTCGGTGCGAGCGGCCTCGCGATTGACTACGGCAATGCTGTGCGTATCCGCGCTGTCGAAGCCAGCGTGGCCGATGCGACCGCCCTGCTGGTTGCGAACGCTGACACCGTCGCCGCTGCCACCGAGGGCTTGCGCCTGGCCAGTGCTCAGCTCACCTTGCAACTGGGTTCGGTCAAGACGACCAACGGCTTCCAAGTTAATGGTACGTGGGTTGATGGCGCGAACTACCGGGTGACAATCTCGACGACGGTGAAGACGAGCCTCTTGCACCTTCTACCCGGCATGCCAAGGCAGATTACAGTCGGGACTGCCACGACCGTCAATCGAGTTGCCCCTGTCTACCAGACCAGCCCGCCAACGTTTAGCCAGCTGTCACCTGAAGCTGCTGACTACAACCGTATCTACATGTACTGCTACTCGTCCGATCCAAAGCGACAAGCCCAGGCCGACAAGGGTCGCCGAGGCATAGTCGCCATTGCCGACAATGGCACGCCTTCGACAGATTACTCTAAGGCCACGTTGCCCACCTGTGGCGCCAACGAAGCGCCAAGCTATATGCTGCATAACGTTCGAAACGCTCGCAGCAACAAATCCGCATGGAACGATACGAATCAAGAAACTTACGAGTATTATACCGATATGACCATTGATACGGGAACACGCGTACAGTCGGTGAGTATGAAGGGTTATCGCGTGTACAACGGAACCACCCTGTCTCCGATTAACATGGTCTCAAATCCGATTTTGGAGACGATTGTCTGCGACACCCTGAGCCAATGCAAGAGTAAGTCGGACGGGGGCATCTTGCCGAATAGCCATACGACCCACAATCCCGCCACGGCGACCGCGAGTTGTAGCGATAACAAGTACATGTATTACGGCTGGGAAGATCGGCCGCCGAACGCCGGTAGCGACATGGACTATGACGATATTCGAGTCATCGTATCCTGTCCGACATTGGTAAAGGTCTCTGATAAGAAATTACGAATCGTTGAATAGCTTGAATATATGTAGATTGGTCACGTTGCTTGTGCGGCCGCCTCTTATGATCTTTATCTCATGGAGGCCGGCTCGCCTATTGCATATTTGGGTACCTCCTGCTCGTCGCCTGGCTAGCGCCCAGGAAGGCGTTATCCGACCGTTTTCCCGACAGAACTGCTAAGCCAGGATCGAACAGCAGCAAATGCCCCTGTTTCTGTCGGGAAAATATGACCAGCTTTCTACTGTCCGATAAACCACTATGTTTACTATCCTGACATCCAGTGTGGACATTGGCGATCAAGACGGTCTGCATTGTGCGAGACGTGCACGGTTCAGGGCCATGAGGACTGGTCCCAAGCTGTACCGCCCTGCCCTTTTACGTTCCACAAGCTTCCGCAGATAGCCTCCAGGGCTCTTGATGTGTCCGGCTCGCTGCAGGATTGCCGCGACCGTTGCGGCAGCAGTTTCTGCTCCCATCGTTGACTGCGCCTCCCGCCATACTGCTGAGCTGATGCCGAGGATTGTCCTTACTAGGTCAGAGGCTGCGACAAGATCGTGCCAGGAGCGGATCTCCGCGCCGGCGCGGGTGTAGTCCCGGATATCTGGGCAGGCGTCGAGCACCATAGCGAGAGGGTAACTTTGGTCGGTCGAGCGTGCCTTTGCAGGACGTGGCTCATCAGCATCCCGAGCGCGACTCCCGGATGCCGGTTCAGAATCAAGGATATCTATTTTTGAATTCTGTATGTGCCGCTCAGAATGGCTGTCACTGCCGTCCAAAATATAAGATTCTGATCGCGGAATGAGGACGTTGCCCACATCAGCAACAAGCATGGCTAGACTTCGCCGTATAGCTTTCAGATCGGTTGGGCTTGGTGTCCGGGGTATCGCCATAACGATGGACGCGTAGCGGGCTCGCAGCGCTGTCCAGTCCCCCTCGTGGCCGCCCTCTACGCCTGCGGTGATCATCTTGGCTGCGTCGCGACGCAGGATCGTGACCTGTTCACGCGCGAGCCGCAGTTCCCGGCGTTCGGCCTCGACGATCTTGGCCTGTTGCTTGAACTCGCACGCTCTAGAGACGATCGGCGTGAGATCAAATCCGAAGGCATACGTGATCTCACCGCCTTGTCCTTTCCTGGCGTAGCGCTTGCCGTTCGGGCTGTCTCGACGGATTACGAGGCCAGCCTCGACCAATGCACCCAGATGCCGCCTGAGCGTTGTCTCAGCCATGCCGTGGGCGCGCAGACGAAGCTGCTCGTTTGATGGGAAGACGACAAGATCGCCCCCCTGCCCCGCGACCAGCGCCGTTTCAGGATGGAAGCTGAGAAGCGCGTTAAGGACGGCAAGAGCCCTGTCGGACACACCGATAGCGTCCTTGGCCTGGGCGATATGCCGAAACACTGCCCATTTGTTGACAGTGGTTTCAGGTGAGCACGCAGCGGCGGCTGCCTGCGCCTGTAGATGCGCAGCCGTTAGCGGCCGGCGCCCGAAGGGCGTCGTGATGTGAAGGTTCATGGTCTCTGCCGGGCACCGGGCAAAGACAAGGCGTCCGCCGAATCGGCGCGAAATCGTTTGACGATGTGCCGGGAGATGTGCTTCTCTGCGCTTGCTTAGGGACTACAGAGAGGGCCTTCCGGACGCGGTTCGGGGGGCCTTGTCTTTTTCGAGTGCGTCGTCTCCCTGGTTCGTGTTGTGGATCGGGTTACGCCTCGCCAGCCCGAACGGCGGCGAGGATCTCGGGAAGCCGATCTAGGAGAGCGGTACCGAGTTTCGGCTCCAGCTTCTCATCGATCGACAGAATGAAGCGGCCGCTGCTGCGCTCAATGCGCGCGACCTTGCGTCCCTGCTGGTCTTTCCAGACTTCTGACTTCGCCTTCGGCGCAACCTTCGGACCGAACGCCTCCAGTGTAGCAGCAAAGCGCTCATCAGTTGGCTTAGCGATAAAGCCCGGATCACTGATCAGCGTGCCGATTTCAGAAGCGCCCGTCGACTTCAGCCGCTCCGCCAAAAGCAGCCAACGCGGACGACCAGCCGCCGGGGCGGGGCCGATCGCGCACAGGACCTCCTGGGGTACCGTTTTTGCGACCGCAATCAGGGTCGAGAGATCCCCCTTCCCCACTCCCATGGCGGACATAATTGTATCGCGGCGAAACCCGTGGGCTTCGAGTCGCAGCGCGAAGAAAGCTCGCTCGATGTAGCTGAGATCGCGTCGCTCCAGGTTCTCCTTACCCTGCGCAACGACGAGTTCTTCATCTGAGAGCGGTCGGACAACAGCTCGTATAGGGCGCCCCAGGATCAGTGCAGCGCGAGTCCGCCGTCGTCCATAGGCGATCTGAAAGCGTCCGGTTGTCTCCGGATGTGGTCTCACAAGCACGGGGACCTGCTGCCCACTTTCTCGGATGCTTTCTACCAGGCCAGGTAGGGTGGGATCATTGGCATCAGAGACACGATCGGCAATGAAGGAGTCATCGACAAGTCCGGGATCCAGATCCACTATGAGCGACCCAGCCTCGATCTCGGCCGCTACATCGGCTCTGGCTGCCAGATTGCGCAGGGTTGAACCCATCGTGCGTACGGCGCCGGTTCTGCGGCTTTCAAGCACGGGGGAGGGAGAGTTTGCACCTGCAAACTCTGCTTCTCCAGGGACAAGGTTTGCAGGTGCAAACCCCTCTGGCTTTGCTCCCTGCTTCGAACCAAACAAGGCATCTAGGTTCGTCTTGCGGTTCATGCGCGTCCCCACGCCTTCCGTATAAGGCCCTCGATCTCGGCGTTTACTGCATTCAAGGCCTCAAGCGCCCTGTCGTAGGTCGAGCGTGTAATGGCGTCCCGGCCAATCTCGTAGAGGGTCTGCTTCGACAAGCCGGCATCCGAGACTGCAGATGACTTCAGCATCGGTGCTGTAAGAACGGCATCATCGAACAGGGTCCGGAGCATCCCAACGATCCGCGTTTGTGGCGCGTCCTGCTGCTCGTAGCGCGTCACAAGATAGCGAAGCCAATCGTACTGGAGATTGCCGCCGGCCTCCGACACAACGCCGAGCAGATCCTCGGTCATCGCCAGGAACTGGCTCATGGACGCCACATCCAACATCTGGGGGTGGACGGTGATAAGCAGCGCAGTCGACGCACATAGAGCGGAGAGGGTCAGGTATCCGAGCTGCGGCGGACAATCGATCACGACAACGTCGTAGCTGGCTTCTACGGACTCTATCGCTTGTGCCACTCGGTCGAAAAACAGAGGCTCGCCTGCACGGCGCTTGTTCAGAGCACGCGGCGTCTCGTGCTCGAACTCCATCAACTCAAGGTTCGCAGGGATTAGGTCCAGACCTGTGAAGTAGGTGTGCCGAATGACGTCGCCCAACGGGCGGCGAGAATCATCGTACCGAATCGCCCCATATAGCGTTTCATCGGTATCGACATCCAATTCTGGCTGAACACCAAGGAGAGCCGATAAGCTCGCCTGCGGATCGAGGTCGATCGCCAGAACGCGATAGCCCCTTAGCGTCAGAGATTGGGCAAGATGGGCGGTTGTCGTCGTCTTGCCCGAGCCACCCTTAAAGTTAGCTATGGCGATGACTTGGAGGTGGTCACCTTCCTGACGATGCGGCTGGTAACGTCTTCCGCTGCGCGTATTCTCGTCAAGATAAGCGCGAATGCCATGGATGTCCGAGAGAGTGTAAGAACGTCGCCCGTTTGGCGAGACGTCAGGCTGCGGCCCTAAACCTTCCGCGGCGAGTTGCTGGAGCCGAGATACAGTAACACCAATAATTCGAGCAGCTTCTGAGGAGGAAAATCGGCGCAGGGTCTTGGCTGATGTAGGAGGAAACAGCCCTGACGAGATCGCCTGAAGCTGCTCGCGCAACACGGCTGCATGGTCACCGATCATCGCCGCCGGCGAAACCGTTGGCTGCTGCGGAGGCGATTTGATTACCGCGTGCTGGTTCATCCTTACGGACCTTGCTTGCAGAAAACTCGCCAAATTGACGTAGCAGCTACAATTCAACCGAATCAAGGATGATTCGCAAGCCCGATAAGTGCGGAAAGTGTAGCTCTTCACGAACCCGTCGCGGGTCGCCTGTTCACCGCTCAGGCGGTCATTACCCCAACCGCGTACGTCAACGGCGATTAGGTTGGTGACATCCCGAGCACGCTGCCGAGGCTGTGCCAGGGCTCCGGTACGTTACGAGTGTCGTCGAGCCCATAGACGGCGGGCAGGGCGATGAGCTTGAGACGAAGGGCACGTAAGCCTGGAGTCGGCTGCGCTACCAGCAGACCGCCGACGACTCGGATAGCGCGGGCTGTGCTGTCCTCGTGGCGCTGAGAAGCGTCGAGACCGCACACTCCGGCCGCCCTTGCCAAGCCCGCTGTCGCCTTCAGACCTGGTGCTTGAGGGCACGTGTGCAGGGTCCAGGCCGCAGATGCCGACCGATTGTGTCGGTGTCCGTCGCGTAGAGCGGAGGTGAGTCGAGCGATGTCGGAAAACGCACTTGCGGAAATCCTTGCCGCACGACGAACGTTGCTTCCAGCCTTTCGATACGCGCCTGCGCACGCTTGTGAGCGGCCATGATCTGTTGGAATTGCGCGAACGGCCGTGGGTCGGATCATAGCCAGCGTCCCCAGTGGGCAACGTCGGAGTGTTCGCCGATACCGAGAAAGGGGCCGTGGCAAGCATCACTAGCAGTCGATGGCGCGTCGGCTTCGCGACACCTGACCACCCGCGGTGCCCGGGCGTGCGGTGCCCTCAAGGGAAGGGTCGTCGCTCACGCGGCACCTCCAACAATTGATGCGGGAACAAACAGATGTCCGAGCTTTCGCACGTTCTGGGCGGAACCCGCCTCGGTCGAGGACTCAGGCGACGCGAGGAACTGCGCGGCCTTAGAGGCAAGGGAGGCTGCGGTGACGAGTGCACGGGGATCGTCACGCACGAGCGGCAGCCAGCCGGCCATATAGGCGGCGTGGTTGGTGTGTGACTCAGGAGCTAGGCCGAAGCCAGCAAGGATGAAGGTTGCCCCAAATTCGGCAACGAGTTCTTAGGCGGCGTAGGCACGGTTGGCGAATGGGGTAGTAAGCTGCTGGTCGAGGCAGTAAGGACGCTCGCGTCCAGTGTGCGAGTTCATGCACCAGCGTTGCGCAGAAGCCCTCCACCGAACGAAACAAGATACGACCCGGCGTCTGGATCTCGTCACGGGCAGAGAGTTAGCAGGTGGTCTTACCTATCCGGATGACTGTGAATAATCTACCGACCACCGGCGACATTCGTTGCTGGGCCAATCGCTGATCGGCCATCATCACAGCGACAAGCACTGTTGGCGACACTTTGTTCGGATCGAGAATCTCTAATACCCTCGCTCATTGAACGTTATGGAACCTGATCCGACCTACCGTTCGATATCGTGATTACGATCGCGAACGCGTTTCGGACCAAGACGGCCGAGATGCTGGGGAGCCATGCCACCAGGCGGCGAACCGCCGCCGACACAGAGCTTAGAGCCCGTCCGATAACATCCGGCAGGGGTTGAGTGGCCGGGATGGGGGTGATTCCAGAAGGGTGCTGAAGCCTGATCTGGATGTACCATGTGGACCCCGACCACTCGCCGGCAGCATAGCCGTTCGCGCCTGCGCTACGAAACCGACCTGACCGATGCGGAATGGGCCGTGATTGCGCAGCTGATGCCGGAGCCGGCCTCGTGCGGTCGGCCCGCCATCTGGACGATGCGCGAGATCTGGAACGCGATCTTCTACGTGCTGCGGGGCGGCATCGCGTGGCGGATGATCCCGAAGGACCTGCCTCCGCGCAGCACGACGTTCGGCTACTTCGTGCGCTGGCGCGACGAGGGCCTGTTCGGTCGGATCAATCATCACCTCGTCATGGCGGATCGCAAGCGGGTCGGTCGAAGCGCCTCGCCCACCGCTGCAGTGCTCGACAGCCAGAGCGTGAAGACCACCGAGAGCGGAGGGCCACGCGGCTACGATGCCGGAAAGAAGATCAAGGGCCGCAAGCGGCAGGCCCTGGTCGACACGGACGGGCGTGCCCTCGTCCTCGACCCGCAGTCCGCCAACGTGCAGGATCGCGATGGGGCCGGACCGGTGCTGCGCCTGTCGCGGCGGACCTTCCCGTTCATCGCCAAAGCCTTCGCTGATGCAGGCTATGCGGGCGACAGGCCCGCGACCGCAACCATCATCACCGTCGACATCGTGCGCAAACCCAAGGATCAGGTCGGCTTTGCCGTGCACCCACGCCGATGGGTGGTCGAACGCTTCTTCGGCTGGATCAGCCGCAACCGCCGCCTTTGGAAAGACCCGGAGGCGACCCTCGCCTCGGCCCAAGCCTTCCTCTACGCCGCCGCCGTCATGATCCTCGTCCGAAGGCTCGGCCGAGCGTCATGACTTATCGGACGGACTCTTAGAGCTGGTTGCGCTCGACCACTACCGAGGCCTCGTGCCGATGCCGGGGCAAGCCGACATAGACCTCGCGCGTTGGTGCTGGCCCCAACACACATCACCGCTGCGGAACAGGTTCGCCGCCATCGTGATCTGGCTTCGGTAACTGTCCAGACCGCCTCGAAGAACTGCTCGCGATCGAAGAAGGCTGCTTCGGCTTACACCTCAAGAGGATGGTTAAATCTCCCCCGCCAAAGCATCAGCGCGGACAGGTCGACATCGAGCCGCGGGAAGAACACGCCGAGACCGTAAGGGGACAGCTCGACCTCGCTCAGCTCAGCGGTCGAGGCATAGGCCAGCTCCTCGAACACGCCGAGGTCGATCAGGTGCACGTCGGAGGGGGAGAATACGACCTCCAACAGCCCACGCTCCGGCAGGTATCTGGTCGAAGCGGCGACGCCGGGGTCCTTGAGGATATCCTCGCCCAAAGACACCGCCCTCTGCCACGCTACCTCTGTGACCGTGTGATGGGTGCGGTCGCACATCCCGGGGTAGGACCGGGCAATCTCGGCCGCGAAGCTGTCGCACTGCTCCTGAGTAAAGCCATGGCACTCGTTCAACGTCACAGGGTAGCACGGGTATTCCGCCTCCGGCATCGGATTGAGCCGTACATAAAACGACGCCTCGCATCCATGGCCGACCACGTGCACGCGGTGAGCGATGTAATCATTGACCTGCGTCGAGGCGCGGATCGGCGAAAGGGAGAGAGCTTGTGTCATGACTACAATATCGTCGATGACCGAAGACCTCACAACGCTGACGAGGGGCCTCGGTTAACGCGATAGCCTCCTACAACCGAGTAGCCGATCATAGGAGGACTGATGATTTCGCGAGTACCCACAGGCACGCCGGGCCGGCGGACGCCTAGTCTGTATGGGGTTGATAGACGCCTGCAGCGTCGCAGACCATTACCGTCCGGAACAAGGTCGGTGGTACGGCACCCTGGTAGATGAACCAGGTCCGCGCCTTGGCCTTGCCGCCGCCGGCCGCGCTTAACGCGGTGAGCCAGTCCGGGGATAGGCGCTTCCTGGCCCATGGCAGCCAGGACTTCAGGCGCCGGTCCGAAGAGGGGATCGCAACCTCGATCCGGACGCGGCGCTTGTCGGGGAAGCGCGCGCCCTCCGATAAAGCTTCACCGAAGGAGCGCCGGTACGCTTCGCGCTCCTCGACGGTGAGCACGTGCCCATCTGTCAGGCCATGGCCTTCGGGAGCCGTGTCGCTGGTGAACCATACCGCGTTGTCACCCTGCGTTTGGGTCAGCGGCACGTCACCCTTGGTCAAGCCCTCGGCCAGGATCGCATCGAGGTATTCCAGGGCGGTGAAGTGGTACAGGATCACGGGTGCTGCATCTCATAATGGACTGCTCTGAGCCATCGTCACCTGGACGATGGTGACCTGCGGTGGCAACGACTGTTCAGGGTTGAGCGGTGGGTGGCTTGGCCACCCACATCGGGATGCGGCAGGCGCGTCGCCCACCCTGCATCAGCACCTCGCCCGGCGTCTTGCAGACCCCGAGCGCGGCCTTGAGGTCGTTCCAGCGCATCAAGTCCGCCCAGGCGAGTGCGGTTTCAGGGCTCTCGCGAAAGGCCGCGCGCACATCCGCCTCGACCCCAGCGAACCGGGTACTGGCGGCACGGTCCGTGAGGAACCACCCCGACCCTGCTCCGAGGCCGAGCGCCACGAACAAAGCGAGCGCCGCACGGTAGCCGGCGCGCCGCTCCCCACCCCGTACGCATCGCGCGAGCGCCGCATCGGTCGCCTTGACGATCGCGTCGGAGATCTGCTCCACCACCGCGACCTCGGTCGCCGCGCAGGTGGCTCGGAACAGCTCAGCCTCGGCCTCGGCGGCCTCCCTCCCTTGCGTCATGAGATCGCCGACCCTCTCGACCATGCCGTTCATCATCAGGGCGAGTGCGATACGCTGCGCCCCGAGGTGTTCGATCACGTGAGCCAGTGCTTCGACGAGAGGACTGAGCGGATCACCGGGTTGAAGCCCGGCGGCATGCGCGGCGGCCCGGAGGCCCTGCGCGAGGGCCTCCGTTTCCGCCTGTATTTGTGCCTGGGAGGGCGCGTTCGTCATTCCCGCGCTCATAGGAGCCAGTCCGAGACCGGCGCGAGCGCGATCTGCGTACGCCGGCGCCAAAGCGCAAGCTGCTGGGCCGCCCAGGGCCCGAGCGGCGCCACACCATCGGGCACACGCCCCGCGAGCGCATGGGCCAGGCCGAGGCCGCGCTCCTCCATCTCCGGGGCACAGTCGAGCCGGGGCAGGCGCACGAGCCTTGCACCTCGCGCAACTGTCGCCGCGAGGATCGGATGCGCCCCGATCGTCGCGGCGAAAGCCGCGGCAGGATCGCGGTTCGCGGGCACGGTGCCCTCGTTCAAGATCAGCACCGTCATGGGTGCTGCCAGCCCGGCCTCCTCCACCGCAGCAACGTGAGCGAGATCCTCGACCGAGGCGCCGAGCAGGTGCACCACGACGAGGTCCACGCCCATGTCGTCGAGCCAGGGCAGCAGTTCCTGTTCCTTGGCGGTACGGCGCAGGGCAAGGTCGCCTGCGCCGAGGTCGAGCAACGCGTCGGTCTCCCCACTCACGATCACCGCCTCGATGAAGCCGGCGATCCAGCCGCGCATTTCGCTCTCGTCGGCGGAGGGTGGCGTGCGCACCCCGGCGAACCGGGCCGCAAGCGATTGGTTCTGCCGATCGCCATCGCCCACAAGGAGCGGGCGGCCGGTGTTGAGCGCGGTCGCGATCAGGTACTCCGACAACCAGGTCTTTCCGCGCGTCCCCCGCCCGACGGGCACAATGATGCGCGGACGGCGCGATGCAGAGGTGTCGGCCTCCGCCACCTCCGCCGGGGGATCACCCGCCGCCGGAGTCGCCATCTCCACAATGGGCCTGATCTTCGATTTCGTGGTCATGGTCGCAAGCCTTTTCGGGCACGGCAGCAGCCGCCGACACCTCAGCGAGTTCGGGACGGGAGGGGCACGCGCAACGAACCCATCTCCGTGAGGACGCGCCGGATCTGCTCGGTGGCCTCCACGACTTCGGGTGTGGCCTCGGAGGCGGCTGGTGCCGCGGCGTCCGCTCGGGCCGGGGCCGGGGCG
>NZ_VRVH01000149.1:0-10597 GCF_008040095.1 Methylobacterium sp. WL6
CCTCGGCCGCGACCGGCTCGCGCAGCCAGGACGGCAGAGCGCCGGGCTCGGGCGCCGCCTCGGCCGGCGCGGTCCCGGTCTCCGGCCCGGATCCGTCCCGCCACAGGATGGCCGGCCCGTAGGCGGTCTCCACCGCCTCGCCCTCGCCGAAGGCCTGCACCATCCCGGTGCGGATCATCTCGCACCAGGCGGTCGGGCCCACCAGCGTCTGGCCGCGGAACGGCGCGACCACGAGCCGGTCGGCGGCCCGCGTCATCGCCACGTAGAGCAGGCGGTTGTGCTCCTCCCGCGCCCGCGCGTGCAGGCTCTCGCGCGCCGCGCCGATCGCCTCGGAATCGTAGGGCTTCGCGCTCGACCAGACCGGCGGGACGTCGCCCGGCATCGCCAGCAGCGGCGGGTCGTTGCCGCCCGGCGCCTCGCAGCCGTCGATCATCACCACCACCGGGGCCTCCAGGCCCTTGGCGCCGTGCACGGTCATCACCCGGACCTCGTCGCGGCCGGATTCCATGTCGCGCTTGACCGTGTGGCCGGCCTCGCCCCGGCCGCCGGCGCAGTAGCGCGCCAGGAAGCCGGCGAGCGAGGGTGCGTCCGCGCCCGCCTCGGCCTGCGCCGCGCCGAGCAGGAACACGTCTATCGCGTCGCCCGCCTCGCCGCCGAGGCGCGCGACGAGGCGAGCGAAAAGTCCCGGCCGATCGCGGCCTCCTCCAGCGCGCCGACCTCGCCGAGCGCCGCGGCGATGCCGAGGGAGGCGGCCGCGCGCGACAGGCCCATGGATTTCAGCGTGTCGGCGGTGGCGCAGTCCGCGTCGCGGCCGCGCGCCTCGGCGATCCGCTCCGAGGTGAGGAGCGGGCACTTCACCTGGACGAAGTGCACCTCGTCCGGATCGACGATCCCGGCCGCGCGCATCGCCGCGCGCACGCCGTCGGCCACCGACGCGACCTGGGCCAGGCGCCCGACCTGCTCGGGTCGGAGGTCGGCGGTGTGGGCGTGGCCGATGGCGAGCGCGCCGGGCACGGCGGCCTCGTCGGCCTCGCGCACCTCGAACACGGTGACGTGCGGGGACAGGCCGCCCTCGGTCCCGCCCGACATGACGAGGCAGACCCGCTCGGCGGCCTCCGGGCCGGCGTGCCGACGCAGCAGGTCGCGCAGGGCGCGGGCGGCGAGCCCCCGGGTCCAGTCGTTGACCAGGCCGTTGCCCTCGGTCTTGCCGAAGATCGCGACGATCGCGCCCGGCACGACCCGGCCCTCCGCGATCGCGCGTTCCAGGCCGGAGACGTCGTCCGGGGCGGCGGTGGCGATGCGGTGGACGACGGCGCGGCGGGTGCTCATGCGGCGTCGAGCGCGGCGATGACGGCGTCGGTGTCGGAGACCGCGCCGAACACCCCGCCCTGCATCGTCACCATGCGAAGCGCCGCCGCGTGGTTCTCCGGATCGGTGGCGCCGCAGGCGTCGCCCAGCACCACGCATTCGAAGCCGCGGTCGTTGGCCTCCCGCATGGTGGTGGAGACGCAGACGTCGGTGGTGATGCCGGTGAGCACGAGGTTGCGGATGCCGCGGGTGCGCAGGATCAGCTCGAGGTCGGTGGCGCAGAACGAGCCCTTGCCGGGCTTGTCGATCACCACCTCGCCGGGGAGCGGGGCGAGCTCCGGGATGATCTCCCAGCCGGGCTCGCCGCGGACCAGGATCTTGCCGCAGGGCCCGGGGTCGCCGATGCCGGCGCCGATCCGGCGCGAGCGCCAACGCTTGTTCTCCGGCAGGTCGGAGAGGTCGGGCCGGTGGCCCTCGCGGGTGTGGATGATCGTGTAGCCGGCCCCGCGCATCGCGGCGAGCAGGCGGGCGATCGGCGCGATCGGCGCGCGGGTCAACGACAGGTCGTAGCCCATCGCGTCGACGTAGCCGCCGTCGCCGCAGAAATCGATCTGCATGTCGATGATGACGAGCGCGGTGTTCCCCGGCCGCAGGTCGCCGTCGTAGGGCCACGGGTAGGGCTCGGCGGCGACGGTGCCCGCGGGCGAGGACGTCGTGCTCATGCGGCCTCGCCCTGTCGGCTTGACGAACGAATGTCCGCTGACGGAGATCGTCGTGACGTGCGCTCGATTCGGAATGCCGCGAACGAGCGCGGGACGAGTATTGCCCTTCGCCGCACGCGCTCTTCCCTCCCCCCTCTGCGGGGGAGGGTGGGCTTCGCGTCAGCGAGGGTCGGGAGAGGGGAGCGACCTCTCCGGATACGGCGCTCCCCTCTCCCCCCCTGCTCCGCAGGGTACCCTCCCCCGCAGAGGGGGGAGGGAGAACGCCTGGCGGCCAAATCGCCGACGGATTTCCTAGCTGATACGATCCGCGAGACGACCGAGGCCGGCGGGGAGATCGAGGTCATCCGCATCATCTCCGCCCGCAAGGCCGATCGTTCGGAAAGGCGACGCTATGAACACGAAGCTGGTTAGCTACGAGATCGACCTCGCCAATCCGCCGACGCTGAGCGAGGCGCAGACGGCGGAGCGGGAGGCCCTTGCGGCGAAGCCGGAGGCGGAGATCGACCACAGCGACATCCCGACCCTGACGGAGGCGTTCTGGCAGAACGTCGTGCGCAACCCGTTCTACCGCCCGGTCAAGACCTCGACGACGGTGCGGATCGATGCCGACGTGCTGGGCTGGCTGCGGGCGCCCGGGCGCGGCAACCAGACCCGCATCAACGCGATCCTGCGCCGCGAGATGCTGGCGGCGTTGAGGAAGGGCTGAGGCCCTCACTCCGCCGCCTCGCGCGCGGCCGGCGCCTGGCCGGCGCCGTAGGAGCGGGTCGGCGCGACGAAGCCGCAGGACGTGCCGTCCACGACCTTCACCTGATCCTCCCACGGCAGCCTGTACCGGCCGGCGGCGAGGTCGTGCATGTAGGTGTAGGGGCAGTCCTGCGCGCCGCCCTTCACCGCCGTGTAGCCGCGGTGGCCGAGCTGGTAGATGTTGTTCTCGACGCCCCAGTGGATCCGCGCCTCGCGCACGAGGTCGGGCCGGACCTCGGCGGTGATGATCTCGTCGACGCGGCCGGTGGTGCCGTGGGCGAGGATCGCCCCGTCGAAGTTGCAGACCATGCCCTCGCCCATCGAGTCGAAGGTGCCGTCCGAGCCGCACAGGCAGACGTTGGCGGTGACCATCAGGTTGCAGAAGGCGTTCGACTGGTTGGTGAAGCGCCAGGATTCGCGGATCGGCGCGGTGTAGCCGGCCGTGCGGATCATGATCTCGGCGCCCTTGTAGGCGCATTCGCGCGCCATCTCCGGGAACATCCCGTCGTGGCAGATGATCAGGGCGAGCTTGGCGCCCTTCGGCCCGTCGATCACCGGGATGCCGAGGTCGCCGGGCTCCCACGGCTCCACCGGCACCCAGGGGTGCATCTTGCGATAGTACAGCTTCACGTCGCCGGCATCGTCGATGATCAGGCCGGTGTTGTAGGGCGCGCCGTGCGGGTTGAGCTCCATGATGGAGAAGCAGCCCCAGATCCGGTTGTCGACGCAGGCCTTGCGGAAGGCGGCGACCTCCGGCCCGTCCATCCGGCACATCAGCTCCGGCCGGGTGTCCATCGACAGGCCGTGGAGCGCGTATTCGGGAAACACCACGAGATCCATGCTCGCCATGTTGGCCCGCGCCTTGGCGACCATCGCGACGATCCGATCGGCCTGCGCGCCCAGGTCGGCCGGCGTCTCGACCTTCGGCAGCTTCAGCTGCACGAGGCCGACGACGACGCCGTTCGGGGATTTGTTCAGCCCACCGAGACCGTTCATGCGAAACCTTATTTCGAGAGGGAGAGCTCGCCCGGCGCGCCGGCCAGCGCCCGGTCGGGCGACGAGGTGGCGATCAGCAGGGCCAGGGTGAGGACGTAGGGTGCGGCGTAGTACAGGTAGTAGCCCTGCGTGACGCCGACCGATTGCAGCGCCGGCCCGAGCGCCCCGGCGCCGCCGAACAGCAGGGCGGCGGCGAAGCACGCGAGCGGGTTCCAGCGGGCGAAGATCACCAGCGCCACCGCCATCAGCCCCTGGCCCGAGGAGATCCCCTCGTTCCACGAGCCCGGATAGTACAGCGACAGGTAGGCGCCGCCGATCCCGGCGAGCACGCCGCCGGCGGCGGTCGCGAAGAGCCTCACGCGGTCGACGTCGTAGCCCATGGCACGCGCCGCGTCGGCGCTGTCGCCGACGACGCGCACGATCAGCCCGGCCTTGGTGTTGCGGAACGCCCACCACAGGAACACCGCGAGCGCGGCGCCGACGAGGAACAGCACGTTGACGCGCAGCGCCGCCTGGATCTGCGGCACGTCCGACCAGAACCCGAACGGGATCGCCGGAAGCGGCGGCGCCGAGGGCTGGATGAAGGCCTTGCCGAAGAAGAAGGCCAGCCCGGTGCCGAACAGCATCAGGGCGATGCCGACCGCCACGTCGTTGACCCGCGGCAGGCGGCAGACGAACCCGTGCAGCAGCCCGAAGGCGCCGCCGGCGAGCCCCGCCACCGCGACGCCGGCCCAGGGCGAGCCGGTGAGCACCGCGGTGGCGTAGGCCGACATCGCACCGAACACGAGGGTGCCCTCGAGGCCGAGGTTGATCCGCCCCGAGCGCTCGGTGATGGTCTCGCCGAGGCTGACGAACAGGAACGGCGTCGAGACGCGGATCGCGCCGCCGACCACCGCGATCAGGACGCTCCAGAGCCCGAGATCGCCGCTCATCGCCCGCCCTCCGCCGCGCTCATGCGGGAGCTCATGCGGGCGCTCCCGCCGGCAGCGCGGCGGCGGCGCGCTTGGTGGCCCACAGGTGCGGGCTGAACAGGTGCAGGCGCCCGTAGAGCGTCTCGCTGGCGAGCACCATGAGGAACAGCAGCCCCTCCAGCACCAGCACGGTGGCGTCGGGCAGCTGCATCCGGCGCTGGATCAGCCCGCTCGACGCCTCGATCCCGCCGAGCAGGAACGCGACCGGCATGATCGCGATCGGGTTCTGGCGGGCGAGGAAGGCGACGAGGATGCCGGTGTAGCCGTAGCCGGCGGCCAGCGTGCCGTTGGCGGTGCCCTGAACCGCGACCACCTCGAAGAACCCGGCGAGCGCCGCGAAGGCGCCGCCGAGGGCGGTGAAGCCGACGATCAGCCGCCCGACCGGCAAGCCCTGGATCTGCGCCGCGCGCACGTTGCCGCCGGCGATCCGCGCGGCGAAGCCCAGCGTCGTGCGGTCCATCAGCACGTAGGCGACGAGGCAGGACAGGACGCCGACGCCGAGGCCCCAATGCACCCCGATCCCCGGCATCGGCGCAAGCATGAAGGCGTCGCCGACGGGCAGCGTCGAGGGCTTGTTGAGGCTCGCCGGATCGCGCAGCCAGCCCTCGATCAGGTGGTTGGAGAGCGCGATGGCGATGTAGGACAGCAGCAGGCTCGAGATCGTGGCGTTGACGCCGCGATAGGCCTGCAGAAACCCGACGGCGCCGATCCAGACCGCGCCGACCAGCGCCGCGGCGAGCGCCATCAAGGGGATCGCGAGACCGGGCGGAAGGGCTGCCAGCGGCTGGGCCGCGGCGGCGGCGCTGAGGCCGCCCAGCACGATCGCCCCCTCCCCGCCGATCACCACGAGGCCGAGGCGGGCGGGCAACGCGACGCAGAGCGCGGCGAACAGCAGGGGCGCGGCGCGCTGCAGGCTGTTGCCGAGCGCGAAGGACGAGCCGAAGCCGCCGCGGTAGACGATGTCGACGAACTGGAGCGGCGACTTGCCCAAAGCCGCCAGGAACAGCCCGAACAGGACGAAGCCCGCGAGCGCCGCGCCGACCGGGATCAGGAACGCCTCCGAGCGCCGCGCCAGCCAGGCCCGGGCCTGAAGGCCGCGCGCCGGCGGATCCGCCGTCTCGACCGGTGCCACAGCGGCGTCCGCGACCATCCCGCACCTCCGAACCGGTTCCACCATCCTGCGACGCGTGCGGCAGGAAGCGTGCCAGCCCCGCAACCGGGCCGGTGCAAGCCTTCGCCGCCCCTTCCCTCCCCCTCTGCGGGGGAGGGAGAGCGTCGAACCGTGCCTCAGACCGAGCCCTTCACGCCCGCGACCAGGTAGTTCGTGCTTTCCAGCTCGGCCGCCTTCTCGGGGTAGCCCTTTCCGGCGGCGAGGATCTCCTTGCCGGCATTGTCCTTGAGCGGTCCCTTGATGATCTGGTAGCCGCCCTTCATCATCTCGGCCTTGACCGCGTCCGCGTTCTTGCGCGCCGCGTCGCTGACGCCCGGGCCGTAGGGGCTCATCTTGACGTAGCCGTCGGCGAGGCCGCCGCGGACGAAGTTCTCCGGCACCTTGCCGGCCTGCATCGCCTCGACGAAGCCCTTGTAGATCGGCAGCCAGTTCCACTCCGCCCCGGTGAGGTACTTCTGCGGCGCCAGCGGCGACTGGTCGACGTGGTAGCCGCAGACGAAGGCGCCCCGGCGGGCGGCGGTCTCCACCGTCACCTTCGGGCTGTCGACGTGGCAGGTGACGACGTCGGCGCCGCCGTCGATCAGCGCGTTGGTCGCCTCGGCCTCCTTGACCGCGAGCGACCACTCGCCGGTGAAGATCACCTGGCAGGTGATCGACGGGTCGACGCTCTGAGCGCCGAGCAGGAAGGCGTTGATGTTGTTGAGGACCTGCGGGATCGGCTTGGCGGCGACGAAGCCGAGCTTCTTCGACTTGGTGGCGTGCCCGGCGGCGATGCCGTTGAGGTACTGCCCCTGCGCGATGTAGCCGAAATAGGAGCCGGCGTTCTTCGGGTCCTTGTCGGTCCACAGGCCGCCGCAGTGCCGGAACTGGATCTTGGGGTTCTTCTTGGCCTCGGCGACCATGTAGGGGCTGTAGTAGCCGAACGAGGTCGGGAGCAGCAGCGTCGCCCCGTCGAGGTTGATCATGCTCTCCATGGTCTTCTCGACCGCGTTGGTCTCGGGGACGCGCTCCTCCTCCGTGACCTCCAGGCCGGGCATGCCCTTCAGGGCCTTCGCGGCGAGGGCGTGGGCCTGGTTGTAGCCGTAATCGTCCTTCGGCCCGACATAGATGAAGCCGGCGGTGAGCGTGCCGGCGGCGCGCGCCCGCGAGAGGGGCGTCAGCGCGAGCGCGGCGGCGCCCCCGAGGAGGTGCCTGCGCGAAAGCGAATGATCTGCCAAGGCCGTCTGCTCCGTCCCGAATGCGGGGCGAAGTCTAGGCTTGGCCGCAACACCGGCGAAGCCGAGATTTTCGGCATCGTCGGCGTCGTCGCGGCTCAGCGCGACGCCTGATCGACTTGGATCAGGCGCCTAAAATCAGTCCTGCCACTGCGAATCTTTTCGGCAAAGCTCGTGGCGGCGTTCGGACCGGCCTCAGCGGCTGCGATAGGCCCGCGCGTCGCGCCCGTCGCGCAGCGAACCGGTGACGAGGCCGTCGTCGACCCCGTAGACGCTCCGCGCGTCGCCACGCGGGGTGCGGCCCGCGGCGTCGAGGGCGTTCGGGATGGCGGCGCGGCCTTCGAGGCCGCCGGGCGCGAGCGCGGGCGGGATGCCGGCGGGCGCGTTGTAGCTCTGGGCGAAGGCGGTGGTGGACAGGGCGAGCCCGAGGGAGGCGGCGAGGATCAGGCGTGCGGTCATGGGAGGCATCCGAGGTTCGATCGGTCGGCGACCCCGTGGTCGCCGACGCTCTCGGACCTAGATTTTCACCAGACCTGCCTTTGGAAAGGGCCGTGAATGCTGAAGTTTTAGCCTGATTTCCAGGGAATACCCGCCGCGGGCGGATCGAACGGGCCGGCTCGGCCGAACTCTAAGATTAAAAGGCCCATTTAATCAAATACTTATCAGAGCAATCGGTCGCCGCTGCCCTGTTATTCGGCATGTGGCACGCTTCTTTCGCGGAGCGTGCGGTTCGGCACCCGGCCCGTCGCTGCGGGTGCCGGGCTAGCCCCGGCCGATGGTCGCCACGATCTGCCCGTGCGGCTCGTCGATCGGCAGGAACACGGTGTTGGCGTTCGCAAGCCCGAACGGCGCCAGGTTGATCGGGATGTAGTGCTTGTTCGGCATGGCGAACCCGATCTCGCCGACCTCGGGGATCGCGGCCAGCACCGTCTCGCCCATCCGGTACATGCTGTCCTGCACGCCAAGGCTGTAGGTGGTGCCGAACACGGTGAGCAGGTGGGTGAGGATGTCGGCGTTGGCGGCGCCGTAATCGGCCGGCGGCCGCGTCCAAGTCCAGGTCGCGTCCATGGCGGTGGCGGCGATACGGTCGGTGGTGTCGGGCAGGGTGCGGTAGCCGTCGTCGACGAAGTCGGACCAGCCCGATTGCGTGGTCTTCATGAAGGTGAAGTTGCGCAGGCCCGATTGCAGCGCGCGCGCGCCCCGGCTCGCGACGAGCCGGACGAAGCCGGTGCCGTTGGCGTCCAGCGTGAAGGTGTGGCCGTGCGGCTCGCCCGCGACGGCGTAGCGGAGCCAGCGCGTCTCCAGCCCCTCGATCGTGACCTCCTCGATCTGGGGATAGGTGTCGAGGAACACCGCCGCGACCGCCTCGACGAAGGCTTCCTTGTCGAGGGACAGGTTCTTGGCCGCGGTGACGTTGACGATGTTCTTGACGCTGTCGGTGGCGACGCAGGCGCGGTTGTCGCCCGCGGTCCAGGCGGCGTCGAAGGCGCCCTTCATCAGCACGGTGAGGGTGAGCTCGCGCGGGGTGTGGTGGTCGCCCTCGCGGGTCAACCGCATGACCCGGACACGGCCCTTGCCGTAGGTCGAGGCGATGAGCGGCATGGAGGTCTCCGGTTCGGCTGGAGGTTCGTCGGAGCATCTTCGCCGGATCGCGCGGACGGGCGCGATCCGGCGACGGACGTCAGTGCTCGGAGGCCGCGGCCTGGCGCAGGGCCGCGTCGCGGGCGTCGGCCGTGCTGCCGAGGCCGTTGAAGAACAGGTTGAGGACCACCGCGGCGATCGCGCAGAGCAGGATGCCCGATTCGAGCAGCGGATGCAGCGCGTGCGGCATCTGCTTGAAGAAGTTCGGCGCGACGAGCGGGATCATCCCGAAGCCGACCGAGACCGCGACGATGAACAGGTTGTTGCGGTTGCGGGCGAAGTCGACCGCCCCGAGGATGCGCGCCCCGGTGGCGCCGACCATGCCGAACATCACGAGGCCGGCGCCGCCGAGCACGCATTGCGGCACCGCCTCGACCAGGGCGGCGAGCTTCGGGATCAACCCGAGCCCGAGCATGATCACGCCGCCGACCACGGCGACGTAGCGGGTGCGCACGCCGGTGACGCCGACGAGGCCGATGTTCTGCGAGAACGAGGTGTAGGGAAACGTGTTGAACACGCCGCCGATGATCGTGCCGAGCCCGTCGCCGCGCAGGCCCTTGGTCAGGCGCCGCTCGTCGACCGGGTCGGCGCAGATCTCGGCGAGCGCCAGGAACATGCCGGTCGACTCGATCATCACCACGATCATCACGATGCACAGCGTGACCACCGAGACCGGGTCGAAGGTCGGCAGCCCGAAGGCGAAGGGGCGCACCACGTCGAACCACCCGGCGGCGGCCACGTGCGAGAGGTCGACCAGCCCGAAGACGCCGGCCACGAGCGTGCCGACGACGATCCCGATCAGCACCGAGGCGGAGGCGACGAAGCCGGTGCCGTAGCGGGTGATCGCCAGGATCACGCAGAGCACGAAGGCGGCGATCCCGAGGAAGACCGGCGCGCCGTAGCTCGGGTTGCCGACCCCGCCGGCCGCCCAGTTCACGCCGACGCGCATCAGCGAGATGCCGATGACGAGAATGATCGTGCCGGTGACCACCGGCGGGAATAGCGGCAGCAGCCGCCCGACGAGCGGCGCCACCAGGAACGCGAACAGCCCGGCAGCGATCACCGCGCCGTAGATGCCGGTGAGCCCGATCTCCGGGCTCGCGCCCATGGCGATCATCGGCGTGACGGCGGCGAAGGTCACGCCCATCATCACCGGCATGCGGATGCCGATGCCGGGCAGGCCCCAGCTCTGCACCAGGGTGGCGAGGCCGCCGGCGAACAGGTCGGCGCTCACCAGCATCGCCACCTGCTCCGGCGCCAGCTTCAGGGCGCGCCCGACGATCAGCGGCACCGCGACGGCGCCGGCATACATCACCAGCACGTGCTGGAGGCCGAGGAGCCCGAGCGCGAGGGCGCCGACCCGGGCGACCGGCGCGGTGGCGGGCCCGAGCGGCACCGGACCGCTCTCGGGCAGGACATCCGGGTGGGCCGTGTTCGACATCGGCGAACGCTCCAGCAGGCCGCCGGATCGGTCCGGCTGCCGAGGACAGATCCTCGCGCAAGGCATGTGCCAGCGCAGGCCCCGC
Organism: Methylobacterium sp. WL6; assembly: GCF_008040095.1. Lineage (NCBI taxonomy): Bacteria > Pseudomonadati > Pseudomonadota > Alphaproteobacteria > Hyphomicrobiales > Methylobacteriaceae > Methylobacterium > Methylobacterium sp. WL6. The sequence continues at coordinate 10,294 of NZ_VRVH01000149.1, forward strand.
AGGGGCGGGCGATCGCGCGGCCGACGCGCCCGACGGACGCGCCGCTTGGCCCGTTGCCTGCTACCCTCGGCCGCGAGACCCGACGCGCGAGGCCCGATGACGATTCCCCTGGCCGACCTGAACGCGATGGCGGAGGCCGACTTCGTCGCCGCCCTCGGCGCGGTGTTCGAGCACGCGCCCTGGGTGGCGCAGCGGGCGGCCGCCGCGCGCCCTTTCGCCACCGTCGACGCGCTGTACGGCGCGATGCGCGCCGCGGTGGAGACGGCGCCCGACACGGCGCGCCTCGCGCTGCTGGCGGGCCATC
>NZ_VRVH01000014.1:0-47823 GCF_008040095.1 Methylobacterium sp. WL6
GATGCGGGCCCGCGCCGCGCCGGGCAGATCGCCCGGCAGGTCCGACGGCGGCACGCCGACGAGATCGAGCACGAAGGGCGGAACCGATCCAAACGCGGCCTCGTCGGCGAGGATCGCGATCGCTCCGAGCAGGGCGTCGAAGCCCTTTCGCGCCTCCGCCCGTCCCACGAAGAGTAGGCGCACCGGCTCGGAATGGTCCGGATAGGCCGCGCCCCGCGCGGCCGCCGTGATCTCCGGCGGCAGGCTGAGGCCGATCACCGCTTCCGGCTGCCGGCCGGACAGAGCGTAGGCCCGGGCGATCACCGCCCCGTGCTCGGCCGTGTTGGCGATCAAGCCGGCGCTGCCGCGCGCCTGGGCACGCTCCAGTGCGTCGGCGGTGCGGCCGTCGAACCCGTCGCGCAGCGAGGCGGGGGCGTCGCGCGTGAAGGCCGCCGGCGTCGAGCTTCGCGTCACCAGCGGCAGGTCCCGGCGCCGGGCCAGCAGCACGGCGGGGGCGTACCAGTTCGTCGCCTCCGCCACGTCGAACGGTGCGTGCGCGTGGACTGCGCGCACCGCGCGGCGGAAGGCGAGGGGGGCCGCGAGGTGGCCGGCCGAGCCCCAGCGGCGAAGGCGCGCCAGCGCGCCGCCCGGCGGCAGGGCGATCCCGACAACGGTCACGCCGCCCATGCGCTCGCGGCCGGTGCGGTCGAGGGCGAAGACCGTCACGTCGGCGCCGGCCATGGCGAGGCTCTCCGCGATCTCGCGCGCCGCGGTCGAGAGGCCGCTCGGGGCCGGCGGGTAGTCCCAGGCGAGGTAGGCGACCCGCATCAGGCGGCGAGCAGGCGGCGATACAGGGCGAGGTAGTCGGCCGCCATGCGGTCGGCGGTGAAGCGTGCCTCGAAGCGCGCGCGGACCTGGGCGCGGTCGATCTGCTCGATCCGCCCGAGCGCGGCGAGCGCCTCCGCTTCGGAAGACACGATGAAGCCCGTCACGCCGTCCTCGACGATCTCCGGCACGGAGCCGCGGTTCCAGGCCACCACCGGCGTGCCGCAGGCCATCGCCTCGATCATCACGAGGCCGAAGGGCTCCGGCCAGTCGATCGGGAACAGCAGCGCCCGCGCGCCGCCCAGCAGTTCCCCCTTCCGGCGATCGTCGACGGGTCCGAGATAGGTCGCGTCTTCACCCAGCAACGGGCGGACCCTGTGCTCGAAGTAGTCCGGGTTGCCGACGTCGACCGTGCCGCCGAGCCGGATCGGGACGCCGGCGGCGCGCGCGACGCGGATCGCGGTGTCCGGCCGCTTCTGGTCGGTCATCCGGCCGACGAAGGCGACGTGCGCGCCGGGCTGCGTCTGCAGGGCGTAGCGGTCCCGCGCGATGCCGTGATGCACGATCCCCGCCCGGTTCGCGGCCGGGATGCCGGCCTCCTGCGCCGCCGAGATCGCCGCGACCGGCAGGTCGGGGAAGCCCGCGAAGAACAATGCCCGGTCGAGCTCGTCCACGCGCCAGTGCACCGTCGTAAGGCTGTGGCGCCGTCGCGCGCCGAGAAGCGCCGCATGCGCGAACTCGCCATGGCAATGCACGATGTCGAACCGGTCGAGACGCAGCCGCAGCGCCTCGAGCTGCAGAGCGTCCAGCGCCGCCGGGACGCCGGGCGCGACGCGTCCATGGCGGCGTTCGAGGGCCGAAAGACTCGGGTGATCGCCCACGTGCGGCAAGTCTGTCGCACTGTCGGAGGGGGCGAACAGTGTTACCTCCACCCCCAAGCCACTGAGCGCCGTGCCGAGGTCGTGGATGACCCGCTCCGTGCCGCCGTGATGCTCAGGGGGAACGGGGAAGATGTTCGGGGCGACTTGGGCGACGCGGATCACGATGGGTACCTCACCTGCAGCGTTCTCTCGTCCCGGCACGCCCGAGACGCCGGCGGATTGATGTTCGTCCTGCATGTCGCCTTGCAGGGCTGCCTTCGCGGCGGCAGCGTCGCGTTCGGGCTGACCGCCGACACCGGCGGCCACATCCGCTATCTGCTCGACCTCGTCGCGGCCTCGTCTCAGGATGCCGGCATCGAGCGGATCGTGATGGCGACGCGGCTGTTCGACGGCATCCATGGGCCGGACTACGCCGTGCCCGAAGAGCGGATCTCCGACAAGGTCGAGCTCGTGCGGCTCGCGAGCGCGTCGCCGGCCTACCGGTCGAAGGAGGAGATGCACGCGGAGGTCTCGAGCTTCGCCCGGAACCTCACAACCTGGATCGGCCGGCAGGCGCGGGTGCCCGACCTGATCCACGCCCACTACGCCGAAGCGGCCTCGGTCGCGCGGCTGGTCGAGGACGCGCTCGGGATCCCCTTCGTGTTCACCGCCCACTCGCTCGGACGGGTCAAGGCGTCGATCCTCGGCGCAGGCGCCGAGAACGGGCCCGATCTCGCGCCTCGCATCGCCGCCGAGGAAGGGGCCCTGGCCCGCGCCAGCCTGATCATCGCCTCGTCCCGCGACGAGGCGGAAGTGCAGTATGCCGGCTACGCGGCCTACGATCCCGGCCGCATCCGTGTCCTGCCGCCGGGCAGCGATCTGGCGCGATTCACTGCGGCCGAGCCCCTTCCACGGGTCGACGCCACCATCGACCGTTTCCTGCACGATCCGAGCAAGCCTGCGCTGCTGGCCCTCGCCCGGCCGGTGGCGCGCAAGAACCTCGCGGCGCTGGTGCGGGCCTATGGGGAGAGCCCGGAGCTTCAGGTTCGCGCCAACCTCGTCCTGATGGCCGGCATGCGCGAGGATATCGATGCGCTCGACGGCGACATGCCCGCGACCCTGCGCGAGATCCTGGTGCTGATCGACCGCTACGATCTCTACGGCCGCGTCGCCTATCCGAAGACCCACGACCCGGAGGACGTGCCGGCAATCTACGCCTATGCCCGCACCCGCGGCGGCGTGTTCGTGAACCCCGCCCTCAACGAGCCGTTCGGGTTGACGCTCCTCGAAGCCTCCGCCGCCGGCCTGCCGCTGGTGGCGACGGACAGCGGCGGCCCCAACGACATCGTCGAGACCTGCGGCAACGGCCTCCTCGTCGACCCGCGCACGCCGGATGCGATCGCCGCCGCGTGCCTGCGGATCCTCGACGAGCCCGATCTATATGCGGCCTGCGTTGCGGGCGGCGCCCGCGCGGCCGCCGCCTACGACTGGGACCAGCACGCCGCCCGCTACCACGATCTGCTGCGGGCGCTGCTGGCGCCCGAGCCGCCGCTGGCCGTGCCGCGTCAGCTGCTGGTCTGCGACATCGACAACACCCTCGTCGGCTGCGCGGCGTCGCTCGGCATCTTTCGGCGCTGGCGCAGCCGCCAGGCGGGACTGGCCTTCGGCGTCGCCACCGGCCGTTCCTTCCACTCCGCGATGGCGATCCTCGAGCAGCAGGCCAGCCCGCGCCCGCAGGTGATGATCACCTCGGTCGGCTCGGAGATCTACCATCTCGATCCCAACGGCGTGACCTACACGGCAGACCTGGCCTGGCGCGCGGTCGTCTCGACCGGGTGGGACCGCTCCGGCGTCCGCGCGGCGCTCGCCGATCTCGACGGGCTCGTGCCGCAAGGCCCGCTGGAGCAGCGCGGGCACAAGCTCAGCTATTTCGGGGACGCGACGACGGCACGGGCGGTGCGCGCCCGTCTCGCGCAGGCGGGGCACCGCGCCAGCGTGATCCACAGCCACGGACGCTACCTCGACGTGCTGCCCGCAGCGGCCTCGAAGGGGACGGCGGTCGCCCACGTCCGGGCGCTCTACGGCCTGCCGGAGCGGGCCGTGTTCGTCGCCGGCGATTCCGGGAACGACGTCGAGATGCTGCGCGCCCAGGCGCAGGCGATCATCGTGGCCAACTACTCCGACGATCTGGCGAGCCATGCCGCGCTGAAGCATTCCTACGTCGCCCGCACCTCGCACGCCCGCGGCATCATCGAGGGCGTCGGCCATTTCCGCCGGATGCTGGCCGATGCCGGCTGAGCCTTCGCATGTGCCCTCCGCGAGCGTGCTGACGCTGGTCCGCGGCCGGGCCGACCGTCTGCGCAACCTCATGCATGGGTTGGCGCGCCAGTCCGCGTCCCCGCGGGAGCTGGTGATCGCCTGGATGCAACCGGAACCCGCGCCGGACCTGCCGGACCCGGGCTGTCCCGTCCGTCACCTCCACGTGGCGGGCGAGCCGATGCCGCTCGCCGCCGCCCGCAACCGCGCGGCCGAGGCCGCCGGCGGCGAGCTGCTGATCTTCCTCGACGTCGACTGCATCCCGTCTCCCGGCCTCGTCGCGGCCTATCGCCGAGCGGCGGCGCAGGCCGAGGGCCTGTTCCTCGGCGAGGTGCTGTATCTGCCGCCCGGGTCCGAGGCGGGGAATGCCGCCGACGATGCGGCGCTCGCGCGGGCCGGGCAGAGGCATCCGGCGCGGCCGGTGGTGCCGCGAACGGGCCTGCGCCCGGAGCCGGATCCCGGCCAGCTCTGGGGTCTGTCCTTCGCTCTGCCGGCCCGCGCCTGGCACGCCGTCGGGGGCATGGACGAGGCTTACGCCGGCTATGGCGGGGAGGAGACCGACCTCGCCGTCCGCCTCGCGGCCGGCGGGTTGCCGACCTTCTGGGTGGCGGGGGCTTGCGCCTACCATCAGCACCACCCGGTCCACGTGCCGCCGCTGCAGCACTTCGAGGCGATCCTCGCCAACGCCGCCCGCTTCCACCGAAGGCACGGACGCTGGTGCATGACCTACTGGCTCGACCAGTTCCGGGCCGCCGGGCTGATCGCCTGGGATGCGGACGCCCCGGCGATCCGGCTCGTCCGCCGGCCGCGCGCCGACGAGGTCGCCGCCGCCCTGCGGCCCGACGCCCTGTTCTCCTGACGGTTTGCGAACACTCCAGCCATGAAGAAGCCCATCGCGTTCTTCGTCCATCATCAGGGACGGGGCCATGCCAACCGCACCATGGCGATCGCCGCCGAATTCGCCCGCGACCGGCCCGTCTCCGTGCTCACGGCCGGCCCCCAGCTGTTCGACGGCTTCTCCCGCGACATCGAGATCGTGCCGCTGCCGAACATGATCGGCGCGTCCGTGCCGACGCCGCGGCTCTACGCGGAGCCGACGCCGCAGGTGATGCACTGCGTGCCCCTCGGCCTTGCCGAGATGCGGCGGACCATGCGGCGGATCCTTGACCACCTCGACGAGCGCGAGGTCGGCCTGTTCGTGGTCGACGTCTCGGCGGAGATCGCGCTGCTCGCGCGCATCGCCAGCGTGCCGGCGGTGCAGATCCGCATGCACGGTGACCGCTCCGACATCGGCCATGTCGGCGCCTACGAGGCCTGCGTCGGGATGCTCGCCCCCTTCGACGAGCGGATGGAGCAGGACGACTATCCGGCGTACCTGCGAGCCAAGACCTTCTACAGCGGCGGCCTCTGCACCAGCGTCGACGGCGTGCCCGGTCGCGCCGAGGCGCGCGCACGGCTCGGCCTCGATCCGGCGCGCGAGATCGTCGTGGCCGTGACGGGCGGCGGGGGCAGCGGCACGCCCTACGCGCCGCTGACGGTGGCCGCGCGCGCCGCCCCCGAGGCCCTGTGGCTCACCCTCGGGCCGACCCATCGCGAGGGCCACGAGACCGACTTCTCCAACCTGCGCGAGCTCGGCTGGGTGCCTTCGGTGACCGACTACCTCGCCGCCGCGGACATCGTGCTGGCCTCGGCCGGCGACAACACGGTCCACGAGGTCGCCCGCGTGGGCGGCCGGCTGATCGTGATGCCGGAATGGCGCTACTTCGGGGAGCAGACCCGCAAGGCCGAGGCCCTGGTCCGCCTGGGCGCCGCGGTCCAGGCCCCCGTCTGGCCCGGCGATCTGCAGGGCTGGCGCGATCTCCTCGCCCGGGCCCGCACCCTCGATCCCGCCCCGCTGCGCAGCCTCTACGCGCCGGACGCCGCCGCCCGCGCCGCCGGCTGGCTCGAAGGGCTCGCCGACGAACTCTGGAGCGGCGCGGCCGAGCGACCGGCGCTCGCCGTCGTCGCCCGCTGACCGCCCGCTCAATCCCGCGCTCGATCGTCCAGGAGCCAGACCGCCCGATGTCCACCGTTTCCGTCGTGACCCTCGCCAAGGGGCGGCCCGCGCACCTGCGCAACGTGCTCCTCGGCCTCGAGCGCCAGACGCAGGCCCCCGTCGAGTTCATCGTCGCGGTGATGCAGGACGCGCCCTACGACCTCCCCGAGGTGGCCTTCCCGGTCCGTCAGATCCTGGTCCCCGGCACCGAGCTGCCGCTCGCGGCCGCGCGCAACCGCGGCGTCGCGGCCGCGAGCGGCGACGCCGTCGTCTTCCTCGACGTCGACTGCATCCCGGCCCCCGACCTCGTGGCCGACTACGCGCGCGGGCTCGCCGAGCTCGACGGCCTGCTGATGGGCGAGGTCCTGCACCTGCCCGAGAAGGCCACGGCGGGCGCCTGGACCTGCGAGGCCTTCGCCGCGGTCGCCGAGCGCCACTCGGACCGTCGCGGCCCCCCGGCTTCCGGCATCGAGATCTGCCGCGACTACCGCTGCTTCTGGTCGCTGAACTTCGCCATCCGGCGCGCCACCTTCCTCGCCACCGGCGGCTTCGACGAGCGCTACGTCGGCTACGGCGGCGAGGACACCGATTTCGGCAAGATCCTCGATCAGGCCGGCATCCCCATCGCCTGGATGAAGGGCGGGCTGGCCTACCACCAGTACCACCCGCACCACATGCCGCCGGTCCACCACCTCGCCAGCGTGGTGCGCAATGCCGAGCTGTTCGAGGCCAAGTGGGGCTACCGCACCATGGGGCACTGGCTCTACGCGTTCAAGGTGATGGGGCTGATCGACGACGCCCCCGATCGGCCGATCCGCATCCTGCGCCACCCCGAGGCCGGCGATCTTGCGCTCACCGGCCAGCAGAGCCACCAGCCCTACAGCAACTCGGCGTCCGTCATCCGCTTCCTCGAAGCCCAGGCCGCCCCGGCGGCGACTGCGTGAGGATCGCGCTCCTCGCCCATCTCCGGCATCCGGTAGCGCGCCCCTTCGCGGGCGGGATGGAAGCCCAGAGCTGGGCCCTCGCCGACGGGTTGGTGGCACGCGGGCACGAAGTGGTGCTGTTCGCCGCCGGCGACAGCGATCCGCGCTTCGCCGTCGATCCCGTGATCCCGGTGCATCATGAACGCAGCTTTCCCGGGCTGGAGCATCGCGGCGACGCCGGCCTCGTCGCTCATGTCGACGCCGGCTACGCCGCCGCCTGCGACCGGATCGCGGCCGGCGGGTTCGACGTGCTCCACAACAACAGCCTGAGCCGGCTGCCCCTGGAACGCCGGCGCATCGCGATGGTGCCGACCGTGACGTCGCTCCATGTCCCGCCCTACGAAGCGCTGCGCTGGTTCGTGGACGAAAGCCTCGGGCCCGGTCATCGGATCACCGTCACGTCGGAGGCGCAGCGCACGCTGTGGTGGCCGGACGCGGTGCCGGCGGGCGTGTCCGTCCTCCACAACGGCGTCGATCCTGGCGCTTGGCCGTATCGTGAGCGCGGCGACGGGACCGCCGTCTGGTCCGGGCGCATCGCGCCGATCAAGGGCACGCATCTCGCGGTCGCGGCGGCACGGCGTGCCGGCATGCCGCTGACCGTGTTCGGCCCGATCGAGGATCGGGCGTACTGGGAGGCGGAGGTCGCGCCCCAGATCGGCGGTTCGATCCGATACGGCGGCCACCTCTCCGGCGCCGCGCTGGCGCGCGAGATCGGCCGCGCCTCGGTCTTCCTGTTCACGCCCTGCTGGGACGAACCCTTCGGCCTCGTGGCGGTGGAGGCCATGGCCTGCGGCGTGCCGGTCGCGGGCTTCGCCATGGGCGCGGCCGAGGAGGTCGTCGGCGAGGCCGGCCGCCTCGCCCCCGTGAACGACGTGGCCGCGCTCGCCCGCGCGATCGGCGAGGCACGCGCCATTCCCCGCACCGTCCCGCATGGACGGGTCTCGCGACTGTTCACCCGCGATCTCTGGCTGGAACGCTGCGAAGCCGTGTACGCGCTGGCGCGGACGGAGCATGCCGCCCGGAACTGACCTCGTCCACTGCCGTCCGGCTCCGATGCTCACGCGACCGTGAACACAGCATCGCCTCAATCCCAAGCCCAAGAGACTTCGATGGTCCTGCGCGGGCGGCCACCGATCGACCGGATCATGCCGGCGCGGTCGTCTGTTCGGCGGCGACCTGGGCGGTCGTCTGTTCGGCGGCGACCTGGATTGAATCTCAGGCGGTGGTGATGCTGCTCATCTGGTCCGGCTGGGGCATTTTGGTCCTGCCCGTGGTTTTCGGCACCGCCCTTCTCGTCGGCGCCTCGGGCGGGCTGGCGCTGCGCGCGCTCGGCCATCCGGAGCTGACGTTCCTCGCCGTCAGCCTCGGCCTGCTCGCCGCCGCGGCAGCCAACTGGTTGGTCGGCCGAAACCTCAACGGCACGTCGCCCCGCAAACTCCTCGATCCGGCCACCAACCAGCGCGTGCTGCTGCACAGGGTCCACAAGCTGTTCTGGATCCGGATGGAATACTAATCCGTCCCCGTGGCGCTCGCCGCCCTGGTGCCGCTCCTGGCCCTGCGCAACCTGTGAGCCGGCCGACGACGCGCGTCGCCGGCGGACTGGACGCCGTTCGGCGCGTCGCGGCTCGGCTTGCCGTCGCGATGGGAACGCCGGCGGCCGAGATGCCGGTCGCCTCCGTCGGGATCGACGGCTTCGACGCGTTCCTCGGGGCCTGCGCGCGGGGGGCGGCGAGCCCCGGCGTGCCGGAATGCCCAAAGCTCCTCCAGAGATAAGGACAGATCAGCGTGGCCAACGGCACCCGCGTATCCGAGCGTTGGTTCAACGCCGCCCTGTGGCTCGTCGCCCTGCTGTTTGCGGGCTTCCTGATCGGCCTGGGCTCGCTCGTGGTCGGCGACCTGCCGCAGGTCGAGCACCGCTACACCGTGGATCAGTTTCTCGACCCGGAGCCGGCGCGCGCCTCGGCCGCCGCCCTCAAGCAGATCCGGCGCGAGCAGGACGACGCGCGGCGGCAGGCGGAGGCGGCGCAACTGGCCCTCGACGCCGCCCGCTCGGCGACCGAGTCGGCGCGCGAGACCTTCGCGAACTGGCTGAAGACCCGCAACGCCACCCAGCGCGTCGACCAGGATCCGGGTCTCGTCGCCCGCACCGAGGGGCTGGATCAGCTCAAGGCGGCCGAGCGCGCCGTCGAGGAGCGGCTCGAAGGCCTGAACCGCACGGCCTTCGAGCTCGGCGAGCGGGAGGCGGCGCTCTCGGCCGCCGACGGCGCCCTGCAAGCCGAGGCGCAGGCCCGGCTCGATTCGGCCGAGCGCGGTCAGGAACTCCGCGTGTTCGGCTATCGGCTCGCCCTCACGCTGCCTCTCCTGATCATCGCCGGTTGGCTTTTGTTGAAGCGCCGGCGCACGCGCAACTGGCCGTGCGTCTGGGGATTCGCCTTCGCCGCGGCCTTCGCGTTCTTTGTCGAGCTGGTGCCCTACCTGCCGAGCTACGGCGGCTACGTGCAGTACGGCGTCGGCGCGGTCCTGACGCTCGTGGGCGGCCGCGCCGCGATCAACGCGCTGCACGCCTACCGCGAGCGGCAAGCCCTGGTGGAAGCGCGGCCGGATGCCGAGCGCCGCACCGAGATCGCCACCGACGAAGCGCTCGCGCGCCTCGCCCGGAAAGTCTGTCCCGGCTGCGAGCGCGGGATCGCCCTCGACGATCCCGCCACGAACTTCTGCCCGCATTGCGGGCTTGGGGTGTTCGAGCGCTGCTCGGCGTGTTCCCAGCGCAAGAGCACGTTCGAGCAGTTCTGCCGCGGATGCGGCGAGCGCCGGATGGTCACCGCGGCCGTGACCGGGTAGCTGACGCGCAGAGAACGCCGCATGTCGACCGCTTCACACACAGGGTACCCGATGAGTCGCCCGCGCCGCGTCGGTCTGCCTTGGTACGGCCCCGAGCACTACGACGCGCTCCGTCACGGCCTCGTCGACGGCGCCAAGCTGCCGGCGTCGTACGAGGCGTGGCGCATGTCCGCCGAGCAGGTCGAGCGTGAGGTGCAGCGCAGCGGCGTCGACGTCGTTCGCGTACCGATCGAGCTGGGCGCGTTCATCCACTGGTGCATGCGCACGGGGTCGGCGAGCGACGGCGCGGCACGCGCCCGGTACGCGGCCGAGCGCCTCAAGGAAACCGTCGCAGGGGGCTAGCGGGTCGTCCCTCGGGACGATCTGGTCGGTCCGGGGACCTTGGGCCGCCGGAGCCTCACGTATGATGCGGATCGGCGTTCCGGTTTTCGCCTCGGTTCTTCCGTTCCGCCTTCAACTCCCGCTCGGCCAGAACCCAGAATCGCATCTCCTGGCCTTCCGGGCGGTGATTGCGGTCCCAGAGGTCGTAGGCCCGCTGCCGGATCTGCTCGATCGGGATCGGTGCGTCGTCGTCGTCCATGCGTTCACTGATCTTCGTTGGGCCTGATCTGCATCCCTGCGCGATCGGAGGATCGCGCCGCGGCGTCTCGGACTTGCGGTGGCGCCGGGTCCGGCTCGAACCGAGCGATGAAGCGTAGCTGATCCCATAGATCGATACCGTGACCATCCACCAGGGCCTGCACCTGCGCCTTGGCGTCGTCGTCGCCCGCCGCGGCGATCACGGCCTGCAGGACCATCCGGCCGTCCGCGCCGAACATCATCGCCCGGTAACACGGCACGCCCTCCGGTTCTGCCGACGGCGGCCCGCTCATCGGCCGGGCCCCGGTCCCGTGATCGATGGGCGCGCCCGGGCGATCGGGGCGCGTCCGCCGTCGAGGCGCCGACCCGCGCCATCCGCACGAACGTCGTTGTCGGGGCCCGCCATGGGATTTGCCGGGCTGGAAACGGCGGGAGCACGAGCGTCTCGCAGGCGCTGACGGCCGGGATTCTGGTCAGCGATGGTCTAGAACTGCACCTTCGGAGGGGATTCGCACTAACATAGGATAGCTTGTGGATCGGTGCGGTGCGTTCCCCCAAGAGCGGTGCCGATCTTCTGGCGGCTTTCCTCTCCGTGCCCACGTCGAGGCCGAGATGCCCTAACGCTGCGGCTAGTTCGACGCCCTGCCGCGCCACCGTGGCGCGGGCTCGACGGCGGGCGGTGCGAGCGGCGGCACGCCGCACGCTTGAGCTGTGAATAGCCGCCTTTCGGATGGGACCGGGCCGGACCGAACCGCGTTGCCGGAGTCCCAAGGTTTGCGGACGGAGTGCGGAATGGCCGAGCGTCGACGGAAGGTGGCAGAGCCGGCACCTGCGCAGCTGGACGACGCCCCCCTCGTTCCGATCGGGGCGCTCGCGGTTTCGCTCCTGGACATTGCTGCGCAGGCCGGATCGAGCCGGTCGAACGCGTCGAAGCCGGTCGTGCACGTCGCGCGCGACGCGCGTCGTCTCGACGACCTCGCCCGCGTCCTGCGCGCGCTCGCTCCGAACGCCGAGATCCTCGTCTACCCCGAATGGGACTGCCTGCCGTTCGACCACGCGTCGCCGTCCCGGGCGACGATGGGAGTGCGCGCCGCGGTGCTCCGCCGGCTGAGCGGTAAGGGAGCGCCGCCGGACTTCGTCATGACCACGGGGCCGGCGCTCGCCCAGCGCGTCCCGCCACGAGCGACCTGGGACGACGCGCACGTGCCCCTCGCGATCGGCGACCGGATCGATCCGGAGCGGATCACCGCCGCCCTGGTCCGTCTCGGCTACGTCGTGGACGAGCGCGTCGACGAGCCGGGCGAGGTCGCCGTGCGCGGCCGCACCATCGAGGTGTTCCCGGCCGACGCGGCCAGGCCGTCCCGCATCGAGCACGCGGACGGCCGCGTCACGGCGATCCGGGTCTACGATCCGATCACCCAGCGATCGGTCGGAGATGTCGACCGCCTCGTGATCGATCCGGCCACCGAAATCGTTCTCGCCGCGGGTTCGGAAGAGCGGCTGCGTCCCTTCACCGGCCAGGAGCACGCCCTCGCCCGATTCTACCCACGCCTGGTGACGCCCCTCGACTATCTTCCCGATGCCGGCCTCGTGGTCGAGGAGGGAGCGTCCGCGCGGATGGCCGCCTTCTTCGAACAGATCGACGAGGCGCGCGCGATGAAGCGCGCCGGGCGGAACGGCCGGAGCGACGTGGGGCGCGGAGACGACCTGTATCTGTCGCTCTCGGACTGGACGAAGGCGGTCGAGGCGCGGACGCTCTCCGCGGCGACCCGGGACGCGGCCAAGGACATCGCCCTGCCGAGCCTGGCGGGGGCCACGCGTCCGACGGCTGCCTTCGCCAAGGTTCTCCGCGCGGAGTTGAAGGCCGGGCGGCGGATCGTCCTGGCCGGCCCGACGCTTCCGCTGCGCCGGCTCGTGCGCGAAGCATCCGCGGTGGCTGACCGCGCGGTTCGCCTGATCGACGGTTGGGCGGAGGTGGCCTCGGCCAAACCGGGGGAGGTCCTCGCCCTGCAGGCGCCCCTCGGGGCGGGTTTCCACGCCGACGGCGCCATCGTGATCGCGGCGGCCGACCTCTACGGCCCGGACGCCGCGCCGGTCGGTCCCGCAGGCCACGTCCTGCCGCTGTGCGAGGTCGATCTGCGCCCCGGCGACGTCGCGGTCGACCGCGACCGCGGCCTGTGCGTCTTCGAGGGCTTGGAGCAGGTCGCTGCGGTCGGCGACAGGCCGGCGACGGAAGCCCTGCGCCTGCGGTTCGCCGACGACGCCGTCCTGATGGTGCCCGTCGCCCAGGCCGACCGGATCTGGCGCTACGGCTCCGAGCCGAGCGCCGTCACCCTGGACAAGCTCGACGGCGGCACGTGGGCCCGCCGCCGCCTGGAGGCCGAGGCGACGATGGCGCGGACCGCCCGCCACATGCTGGAGACGGCCCGCGAACGTCGCGAGGCGGGCGTCCCGGCGATCCGGCCTCCGGCTCGGGAGATGGAGCGCTTCGCGGCCGGTTTCGGCTTTCCGCCGACGCACGACCAGGCCGCGGCCTTCGAGGCCGTGTCGACGGATCTCGCTTCCGGAGTGCCGATGGACCGGCTCGTCTGCGGCGACGTCGGCTTCGGCAAGACCGAGGTGGCCCTGCGCGCGCTGGCGGCAGCGGTGTTCGCCGGGCGGCAGGCGGTGCTCATCGCGCCGACCACGGTGCTCGCGCGCCAGCACGCCGAGACGCTGCGCCGACGCTTCGGCCGCTTCGGCATCGCGGTGGCGCAACTCTCCCGCCTGGTATCCCCGGCCGAGGCCAGGCGCGTGAAGGCGGGCCTCGCCGACGGCACAGTGCGGCTGGCCGTCGGAACCCACGCCCTGGCCGGGCGCGGCGTCGCCTTCGCCGATCTCGGCCTCATGGTGATCGACGAGGAACAGCGCTTCGGCGTGAAGACCAAGGCGGACCTGCGTCGTCTCGCAGGCGGCGGCCACGTGCTGACGCTCACCGCGACGCCGATCCCGCGTACGCTCCAATCCGCCCTCGTCGGCCTTCAGAGCCTCAGCATCCTGGCGACGCCGCCGGCGCTGCGTCAGCCGGTCCGCACGATCGTCGCCGCGTTCAATCCCGATACCCTGCAGGACGCGCTCGTTCGCGAGCACCGGCGCGGCGGACAGAGCTTCGTGGTCTGTCCTCGCGTCGAGGATATCGGGCCGATGGCCGAGCGCCTGCGCGCCCTCGTTCCCGACCTCGAGGTCGTCGTCGCGCATGGCGGCCTGAAACCGTCGGAGATGGACGAGGCGATGGTGCGCTTCGCCGACGGCGACGGGGACGTGCTCCTCGCCACCGCGATCATCGAGAGCGGGCTCGACGTGCCGCGCGCTAACACGATGCTGGTCTGGGAGGCGGCCAAGTTCGGGCTGGCGCAGCTCCACCAGCTGCGCGGCCGGGTCGGGCGCGGCCAGCGCCGCGGCGTCGTCCACCTGCTCTTCGATCCCGATGCCCCCCCGAGCCCGGCCGCCGAGCAGCGCATGCGGGCGCTCGAGGCGATGGACCGTCTCGGCGCAGGCTTCGCGATCAGCGCCCGCGACCTCGACCTGCGCGGCGCGGGCGATCTCGTGGGCGAGGATCAGGCCGGCCACGCCAAGCTCGTCGGCCTCGGTCTCTACCGGCATCTTCTCGAGCTCGCGCTCCGCCTCGCCAAGGGCGAGGAGGCCGAGGATTGGTGCCCCGAGATCGAGATCGGGCTTCCCGGCGGCATCCCGGGCGACTACGTGCCCGAGCCCGAGATCAGGCTCAGCCTCTACACCCGCCTGCTGCGCCTCCGGGACATCGAAGCGATCGAGGCGCTTTCGAGCGAGGTCGAGGATCGCTTCGGCGCTCCGCCGGAACCCGTCTCGGCGCTGTTCGCCCTCGGGCGCCTGCGTGCGGCCTGCCGTGCGTTCGGCGTCGCCCGGTTGAGCGGTGGCCCGCAGGGTATCGCAGCCGACCTCAGGCCCGGCATCAAGGCCGGGCCGATGCCGGCCGAGGACGACCTCTTCGTCCGAGAGGGACGCGTCGTCCTGCGCCGCTCCGTCACCGAGCCGACGGAACGCGCCGCCCTGGCCATGGACCTCCTCGACCGGCTGCGGGCGGCCCAGGAGCGAAACGGCCAGCGTTGACATCGCCGGGCTGGATCGGATCGCGGGACGCCGACTTCGTCTCGCGGGTCGATGACGTTCGCCACCGGCTCCGGCGCGATCGGTGCTACCGTGCCGGCGTTCGCGGACTCTCGCCGTCGGAAGCCACTCCCCTAAGGATCGATTCGATGCGTCACCCCCTGGCCTCGGCCGCACTCCTCGTCCTCCTCGGCACGGCCGCGCAGGCGCAGGGTCTGCAACAGGGGGCAAGGGAGGGCTCGCGGCGCGGCGAGGAGATGGCCGGCCCACTCGGAGCCGTCGTCGGCGGCGCGATCGGTGCGGCCGTCGGCACCGCCAACGGCATCCTCGGGATCGACCGCCGCGAACGCTTCCGGATCTACGCCCACGCCGAGCGACGGCCGTCGTTCGCTTACGGCGGCCCGGTTCGGGTCGGGACCGTGCTGCCGGAGGATGGCATCGTCTACTACGACGTTCCTCGCGAGTTCGAGCTCGTGGGCTTCAACTACACCATCGTCAACGACCATCCGGTGCTGGTCGAGCCGGGAACCCGTCGCATCGTCGAGGTGATCGATTGAAAACCGCTCCGCGATCGGGGCGAATCCCGGGGATGGCGCGCCGCGACGGATCGCGTGATGCGACGATCGCGGGCGCTGTTCCCGCGCAGAATCAGATGCGAGCCATGCAGGTGGCCGAGCGGCCGGTCGATCTCAGGCCGCGTGGTGCAGCGCGTCGACGACCTGGGCTGCCTTATAGGGTTTCGGCACGAACAGGCCGTGGTCCGGCACCTCCGTGTCGGCGAGCCGGTGCCGCCCCGAGGTCAGGACAAGCCGGATGTCCGGCCAAGCCGCGGACACGCGTCCGGCCAGTGTGACGCCGCACATCGTCCCCGGCATGTCGACGTCGGTGAAGATCGCCGCGATATCCGAGCGCTCGTGCAGGATGAACCAGGCCTCGTCCGCTTGACGGGCCTCGATCACCGCGAAGCCGGCATCCTCCAGCATCTCGACGGCGTACATGCGCACGAGGTCGTCGTCCTCGACGACGAGAACGAAGGAGTGGTCGAGGTCGCGCTTCACCGGCATGGTTGTCCAACAGAAGTCGACGTCTTTGGTTGCCGGCTTCGCTCGCATTGGCCGCATGGTCGCGTGAAGGCAGAAGCAGCTTCGCGAAGCATGGATATCGTCGCTGCACTTGAAATTCGAAGCCTGCTTTCGGCATCACCAATCGGAAAAGCTCAATCCCTGTGGTTCGTCGATCTCACCCAACAGGGAAAGGGCGATGCACCGGCTGCGATACCGATGACGGCCGATGTCCTAGAATTCGCTAGCGGTCGAGCAAGCGGCACGCGAAGCCTGCCGACCGACCCGAAGGCTGGTACCCGCCACATGAGAGCGGCAACGGTCGGTGATGCGAAACACCGGCGGCTGCGTCGGGCGACCGGATCACGCCGTTTCGGCGGGTGCACCTCATCTACAAAGGCTCCGGCATCACGTTCGTATGTTCCCGGTCGCGAGGTCCTTGGCCGACCGAAAATCTTCCCCGACCAAGCGTATCCAGCACCGTCCGTCCTGCCGAGCCGATCGTCGGTCGAGACGGGCTCGGCACCAAGCGCGCCGACACACATCCCATCGGTCAGCGCAGCAACAGGAGTGCGCCGCCGATCACCACGGGGATGGCGACGATCGCGCTGTAGAACACCGGCATGACCCAGGATCGTTCGCCGTGCACATCGGCCGCCGCCCGAACCTGCTCGGATGCCGCCTCGGTCTCGCGGGCCAGCTTGATCCGCTGCGGGGTCGGGGGCGTATCCCCGGCCTCGTCGCAGGTTCCGAGCGGTGCCGCCCCGACATCGCCATGGCTCGCCTTGTCGCCCGTCCGGCCGCTGTCGATGTCGGCCTTCAGCTGCGCCGAGGTCGGATTCTCGCTGTCCGGCGCCTCGCCGAAATCGAGGTTGCCCGGGGCGGGTGGCGTTTCGGAACGAAGGGTCATTGCGGGTTTTCCCAAGCTGGACGTCGGCACCGGGAACGCCCGGATCCGAGTGCGGTTCAGTTGGCGTTTCGCTTCGCGGGCTGCGGGTAGGCCGGATTTCCGGCCGGCACGGCGCCGGTGTTCGCGGACGACGTGCCGCCGTCCTTGCCGGTCGTCGATCCCGTGACCTCCGCCCGCGAGGCCGCCTGGCTCTGGCTGGCATAATCGGGCGGCGCGCTGGCTCCCTGCCACACCATGAGGCCGACCAGGGCCGCGATCATCAGCCCGACGCTGGCCACCAGCACGTAGAGTGCGGGCTTGCCGCGCTTGCCCTGTCGACCGGACTGCCCGGAGAGTTGTTCGGCCACCGTGAAACCTCGCTCGTCCGATCTTGCCGGACATCGAGCAAGTAACTTGCGGCTCGCGCGATAGGTCCGCCCCTGTGGCGCTATCGACCGTCGATCCGGCACGACGGGCAAACCTCGCGCCGGGTCTCTGCAACATTCGCCGCGACGGTTCGGATCGACGTCATCGTGGCGCGGCCCTTTGGCAGCTCTCGGTTCCATGGATGTTTCCGGCCCTACTTCGAGTGATCTCGAAGAGGAAATCATCGTGTCCCAATCCGATCTCGATCCGGCCCGCGTGCTGATCGCCTTCTATTCCCGCTCCGGTTCGGTCGAAGCGCTGGCCCTGGCCGCAGCCGACGCGGCGCGTGCGGCCGGCGCCGAGGTGCGGCTGCGCCGGGCCCGCGAGGTCGTCGACGCCAATGCGATGGCGAAGGTCGACGGCTGGGCCGAGAACGCCGCGCGACAGAACGCGCTCTATCCGGAGCCGACCCATGAGGATGCGGAGTGGGCGGACGCGATCCTGTTCGGCACGCCGTGCTACTTCGGCGCGATGGCCACGGAGCTGAAGGCCTTTCTCGATCGGCTCGGCCCGCAATGGAAGCGCGGCGCGCTGTCGGGCAAGGTCGGTGGCGCCTTCGCCGTCGCCTCGTGGCCGCATGGCGGATCCGAGGTGGTGACGTTGTCGCTCTACGCGCCGATGGCCCATCTCGGCATGGTCATCCTCCCGCCGGGCTACACCGACGAGGCGATGCTCGAGGCCGGTTCCCCTTACGGCGCGTCGGCCATCGTCGGAGCCGAGAACGCCGATCCGCGGCCGGAGGATCTCGATGCCATCCGCCATCAGAGCCGCCGTACGGTGGCGATCGCCCAGGCCCTGATCGCCGCCGACGAGATGCCGTGCCGCCGAAAGTGATCCCCGGCACGGTGCCGCGAGGTTCTGCCGCACCGACGAAGCGAGCGGTGCGGCGTTGCCCGCGGCGAACGTGAAGGAGCTGGCATGGCCGACAAGGCAGACGTGACGACGTACATCCTGAAGCAGGCGCTGGCGGCCAAGGTCGGCGACCACGTCGAGATCGCGGTTGAGGCTGAGGACGGGACGCGGTTCAAGATCCGCTCGTCGTCCGAGCAGCTCGACGCGCTGGTGGGCGACCTCGACGGCATCCTCGATGCCGACGACGCCGACGCCGCCTAGCATCCCCGGAACGGCTTCACCCCCGAACGCTTCCCCAACGTTCCCCCAGAGAACGTCCCTCTAAGAACGAGCCCTGCCATGATCCACGCCGATACGCCGATGCCGGGAGAGGATCCCGGCGCCCTGATCGAAGATCCCGCCCGCCTCGACGAGGTCGTCCCGGCGACCGAGGAGGACATCGAGGCCGATCCGCAGCCCCAGCCCAACGTCCCGACGGAAGACGATCCCGAGGTCAAGGACACCGAGGTTCAGCCGACCTGAGACTCCTTGCGCAAACCGATCGAACGGATGCGCGCGGGTACGAGCTCGCGCGCATCCGTCGTTTCGCATCTAGAAGAGGGCGACGAGACCGACGCCGAGGACCATCAGCACCCCGCCGAGGATGCGCCAAAGGCTCGCGGGATGGCGCTCGAACCCGACCCAGCCGAAATTGTCCAGGACGATCGAGGTGGTCACGCCCGCCGTCACCAGCAGGCTGAGGAACGGAGCCGCACCGATCTGACGCGCGACGACGAACTGCGCGAGGATGATGCATCCGCCGAGGATGCCGCCGAGCCACGCCCACCACGGCATCGCCGCGGCCTGCGCCACCGTCGGCCACGCGAGCTTGCCCGCGAGCAGGCCGACCACGAGGATGCAGGTGGCCGTGCCGGCGACGACGATCAGGCCCGCCGTCAACGATTCGTCCAAGCCCTTCGACAGCGCGCCGTTCTGCCCGGCCTGGACGGCGTTGGCGACGCCGGCGAGAAGCACGAAGCCGTAGAGATACCACATGGTCGCGATCTCGCATGATGAGATCTGTCGACATAGGGCGCCGAGCTCAGATGCGGATCGATGGGACCGGCGACATCTCGTCCTTCGTGCCTCTCGTGCACAATTCGACGGGCGGGAAACGCCGAAGATATTTCAGAAGCGCGAGCTTCATAGGCCTGCGACGCCACGCATCAACGGCACCGGCCGACGAGGATTCGCCGCTTCGAAAGGCCGCCTCGTCGTCAACGTCGCCGCCGACGCGTGCGCGGAGGCCTTCGCCGTCGCAGGTTCGGAAGCGGATCGAACGGGAACGGCGCTAATCGCGAAGTGCCGCTGCGAGCTCGGCGAAGGCGTCGGTGCTCGCGGGTTGCCAGGGGTCTTGCCGCAAGGCCGCGTAGATCCTCGGAATGACGATCATGGCCTGGTCGAGCTCTGGGTCCGAGCCGGCGTGATAGCCGCCCATCACGCGCAGGTCGCGGGTGTCCTCGTAGCGCATGATCAGGTTCTTCAGGGCGCGGACGAGGTCCCTCTGCTCCCGTGTCCAGACCAGGTCGGCGAGCCGGGAGATCGAGCCGAGCAGGCTGATCGCCGGATAGCGGCCCTGGTCGGCGATCGCCCGGTCGAGCACGATGTGGCCGTCGAGCGTGCCGCGGATGCTGTCGGCCACCGGGTCGTTGTGGTCGTCGCCATCGACCAGGACCGAGAAGATGCCCGAGATCGTCCCGCCGCCCTCGATGCCCGGCCCGGCCCGTTCGAGGAGCCGCGGCAGATCGCCGAACACGCTGGGCGGATAGCCGCGCGCCACGGGGGGCTCGCCCGCCGCCAAGGCCACGTCCCGCGCGGCATGGGCGAAGCGGGTGACGGAATCCACGATCAGCAGGACCGATTGCCCGCGGTCGCGAAAGTATTCCGCGACCGCCATGGCCGTCTTCGGCGCCTGACGACGCATCATCGGGCTCTCGTCCCCGGTCGCGACGACGACGACGGATCGCGCGCGGCTCGCCTGGATCGGGCCTTCGAGAAACTCGCGCACCTCGCGTCCGCGCTCGCCGACCAGGGCGACCACGACGGTGTCGAACCCCTCGCACCGGGCAAGCATCGCGAGCAGGGTCGATTTCCCCACGCCCGATCCGGCGAAGATGCCGATGCGCTGCGCCGCGCAGAGCGGCGTGAACAGGTCGACGGCCCGTACCCCGGTCCTGAGCAGGCGCTCGACCCGCGACCGCTGCATCGCGGGCGGCGGGTCGGCGTCGAGCGGCATCGGATGCCCGCCGGCGGGCAGGTCGCCCAGCCCGTCGACGGGCTGCCCGAGGGCGTCGACGACCCGGCCCTTCCACGCCTCGCAGGGGCGAGGGTCGCGGGCGCCGACACGGTAGGCCAGCATGTCCAGGCCGACCTCCACCTTCGCGTCGAAGAGCTTGAGCAGCACGCCGTCGCGGTCGATGCGGATCACCTCGCCCTGCTGGGGCCGATCGCCCGCCGAGACCTGCATGCGATCCCCGAGCTTCAGCAGGGGAGAGCTGATGCCGATCCGGCAATGCGCGGCGCCGACCTCGCGCACCGGGCCGCCGATGCGGACCAGGGGCTGCTGCTGCCGTTCGGCCAGCGCCTGCGCCAACCTGTCGAGCGCGTTGATGGACAATTCCGTACCTCTCCGGGCCGTGTCTGGCGGTGATCGCTTCGAGCGGCCTGCGCTCGCATCCCGCGCGAGGAGGCCATCGGCGGAGCCGGGTCGAGCCTGCTCCCGGCGGGACTCCCCGGGCGGGAGGCGCGGCGGCCGGCGCCGGCCTCAGGAGGCCGGGCCGAGGGTGCGGATCGCGTTCTGCATCGAGGATTCGGTCTCGGCGACCGCGGTGGCCGCGCTCTCGAAGTTCCGCGTGATCATGATGAGCCGGGACATCTCCATCACCGGATTGACGTTCGCGCCCTCCTGGAAGCCCTGCTGGACGGAGACGGAGTCCCACAAACTCCCATCCCTAGCCGTTCGCTGCTATCCACTAACGAGTTGATTTCACAGCAGGTTCGCCGAGACGGCGTTCGCCACGGTCCGCTGGCGTTCTCCCAAATCCAGGGCTACGATGTGGGTAGCGCCGTGGGTGAGGAAATGCCGGGCAAATTGACAGCACTTGGCGTCACGAGGCTAAAAACCCCCGGTATGTACGGGGACGGCGGCGGCTTGTGGCTTCAAGTCACCGGCAAGGGCGGGAAGAGCTGGATCTTCCGATACACCCTTCAGGGCAAAGCGAGAGAGATGGGGCTTGGCCCTGTCAGCACCTTCTCCCTGGCCGAGGCGCGTGACAAGGCGCTGGCGTGCCGGAAACTTACCTACGAGGGCGTCGATCCGATTGAGGTAAGACGCGAGCGGCTTCAGAAAGAGGCTCTAGAGGCGGCACGGACCGTCACCTTCCGCACCTGTGCCGAAGCATACATCGAAGCTCACAAGGCGGGCTGGCGGAACGGCAGGCACGTCGGACAGTGGTCGGCCACCTTGGAGAGCTACGCCTACCCGATCATCGGAGACCATCCGGTCCAGGCGATCGATACCGCACTGGTGATGCGGGTTCTTGACCCGATCTGGACGACCCGGTCAGAGACCGCGGCGCGGGTACGCGGACGGATCGAGTCTATCCTCGATTGGGCGAAGACAAGATCCTATCGAGACGGAGAGAACCCGGCGCGGTGGAAGGGGCACCTCGCCAATCTGCTGCCGAAGCGCTCCAAGGTCAGCAAGGTCAAGCACCACCCCGCGCTGCCCTTCAATGAGGTCCCAAGCTTCCTGAAGACACTCGACGAACGAGGCGGCACTGCGGCGCGACTGCTGGCTTTCACCATCTTGACCGCAGCCCGGTCAGGTGAAGCAAGGGACGCCCTTTGGTCTGAGATCGACATGAATGCCGGGGTCTGGACCGTGCCCGGTGAGCGAATGAAAGGTGGTCGGGAGCACCGAGTGCCGCTGTCGCGGCCAACCCTGGCCATATTGGAAGAAATGCAGAACCTCGACGACACGGTCGTTTTCCCCGGCAGCCGGAGCGGCAAACCTCTCTCTCATATGGCGATGCTGATGCTTCTGCGGCGCTTGGGCAGAGGGGACATCACAACCCATGGCTTCCGATCGAGCTTCCGTGACTGGGCCGCTGAGACCACCGCGTTCCCGTCGGATGTCGTCGAGATGGCCCTCGCTCATGTGATCGACAACAAAGTTGAAGCCGCCTATCGGCGCGGCGACCTATTTGAAAAGCGGCGCGAGCTGATGAGCGCTTGGGCCACATACACTGCTGCTACCCAAATAAATGGCGTTGACTAATGAAAAATGGCGCCAGTTATGAAGAAATCATGCTGCGCATCCGCGGCAGAGTACAATTGATAGGCGAATTTGTCAGTCGAGCGTCAGCCATGCCTCACATGACTCCGGGTGATCTAACGTGTGCCAAGGAGGCCGTCGACTCTATTGAGTATGGCGAGCGAGCTTTGCTTGTCTCTTTTGATAAGCTGCTAAGAAGTGATCCTGCACTAGTAAGAGATATCGCTTGGGCAGTAGATCACCTTATATCAGGTACTTTACTGGCCACCAGCAGAGCGACTTTATCAGAGAGTGCCATGAATGCTGCTGCTTTTAAACAAGCGGAGGGAGCTCGCATAGCGAGAAAGAACAGCAAGCAAGAGATGGCGTTGAATGAGGCAATCGAGAAAGCCTTGGTAGGCAAGGATCCAAATGAAAGGGGATTGGCCAGCAAAATCCGGAACTCCGTCAATAAGGCTTTGACGGCCGCGGGCAGAGACGAGGTCTCGGTACATGTTGTCGGGCGCCGGTTGAAAAATTTGCGCTCTTGAAGAACGCAGTTTTATTTGCGCGCTCTTCAAGAGCGCAAGATGTCCAGGCGTGACAACATTGATCGCAGCGGCCATGTATTGAGCATCCGCTGACGTTCCGGCGGACGCTAAAGGACAGTAGCCATGAACCTTCACACAGTTCAGGCGCCGCAGGGAGAACTGCGCGCCTCGCCGGAGAAGCTTGCCTACACGGTGCCCCAGGCCCTCTACGTCACTGGTTTGGGTCGGACGACCATCTATGCGCTGATCGCCGACAGGAAACTCCGCACGATCAAGGTGGGCACTCGCACCCTCATCCCGGCCGACAGCCTGCGCGGCTATCTCGCCTCTCTTGAGCAGGAGGCCGCTTAAGGCATGGATCACAACGACAGAACCCCCGCCGCGGGCACGGCGAGGGCTCTGGAAAATGTCTGCTTGGCGGCTGACGACTTCCAGATAGCACTCGATCCCCGCAAAATCCAGACTTCGCGCATCCTCTCGCGCTTCGCTTTCAGCCCCGCACTCGCGGCGGCTGTGGCCGACCTTGCCTTTGGGCAGGCCGACGGGAGGCGCGCATGAGCGCCCCCCACTCGCCGGTCGATCACATCGCGTACGGCTCGCTCGACGCCTACCGCGATTTCATCGCGGAGACGCTCGCTGGCGCCGAGATCCATGCTCGGATCGGTCAGAGCTACGTCGAGGCTGGCAACGATGCCGGGCTCGAATATTCAGTCCGGTGCATGATCGCGAACGTGCGCGCTGCGGCCAGCATCCTCGCTGAGCTGAAGAAGTCCAAGGCCGAGCGGGCTGATCGACGGACGCCTGCCCCCGACCACCATGCCGCAACCGACAATCTGGAGGTGCGGGCATGAAGTCCGACCCATTCGCTGACGAGCTGGAACGCCTCGGCCCGCCGACGGCCGACGACTGGCATCATCCGAGTCACGAACCTATTGGCGCCAACGGCACTACCGGCACAGGGGGGCATGCTTCTTGGGGCGAGCCGGATCTCAGCCTACTCGGGACCGGACGCCGCCCCGCTCCGGCCTTTCCGCTTCATCTGCTTGGCCCCTGGGCCGGCTGGTGCGAGCGCAAGGCTCGAAGCGCTTCGGCGCCGCCCGACTACGTCGCGGTGGCGCTGCTCGCAAGCGTCGGCGCGACGATCGTCAACGTGCGCTGGCCCCAGGCCGGCGCCGCGTGGGCCGAGCCGCCCGTCTTGTGGTGCGGCGAGGTTGGGCCGCCTTCCTCGTCGAAGTCTCCCAGCATGGATGCAGCCTTCACGCTGGTGCGCTTCGCAGAGGATCGCATGGCCTACGGCTTCGACGAGGTGCAGCAGGAGCACGCCACGCTGAAGCAGGCCTGCGACGCGCGGGTCGAGGCCTGGAAAGTCGAGGTCAAGACCGCCGTAAAGAACGGTGATGCGGACGTGCCCCCGATGCCGGACAATGCCCGCGAGCCGCCGGCTCCGGTTCGACCTCGCATCCGCGTCGCCGATGCCACCGTCGAGGCGCTTGGCGCATTGGCGGCGGGCCTGCCGCGTGGCCTGCTGCTCGTGCGCGACGAGTTGGCGGGCTGGCTCGGTGCCTTCGACAAGTACGGTGGCGGCGGGTCGGATCGGGCCTTCGCGATCGAGATGTACGGCGGCCGTTCCTACGTCGTCGACCGGATGAAGAACCCGGAGCCGCTTCATATTCGGCACCTCAGCATCGGCGTGCTCGGCGGCGTCCAGCCCGACAAGCTGGAGATGATCCTTAACGGCCCCGACGACGGCCTGGCCTCGCGCCTGCTCTGGGCATGGCCGGACACCAAGCCCGAGTTCACGCTCGCACGCGGCGTTCAGGACGACGGGCCAATGCAGTCAGCCTTCGCGCGGCTCACCGAGCTTGCCCAAGGCATCGACGAGTTTGGTCAACTGGAGCCGGTGAAGCTGCGCCTGACGCCGGAAGCGGAGGATCGCCTGGAGGCGTTCGCCCGCGACATGGTCGAGCGCTGCCATGAGGCCAGCGGGTTGCTCGCCGGTACCCTCGGCAAGGCACGCGGACACGCGCTCCGACTCTCGGCTGTCCTGGAGCACTTATGGTGGTGCGGCGGGGCACCGAGCGTGGCGGAGCCGAAGGAGATCTCCCCGGATGCCGTCACGGCAGCTGCAGATCTCTTGAACGCCTATTTCCTGCCGATGGCCGAGCGTGTGTTCGGCGACGCGTCGATCCCGGTCGTCGAGCGGCGCGGCATGCTGCTGGCTCGGCACCTGCGGCAGAACCGGATCGGCGAGTTTAACGCGCGGGATGTCCGGCGTCAGGTTGGCGGCATGTTGCGGGACGCCGCCGACATGGAGGCGGCCTGCAAGCAGCTTCTGGAGGCCAACCTCATCCGGCAGCGCTTCGCCCGTGCCGGCGAGCGCAAGGGGCGCAAGGCGCAGAACTACGAGGTCCACCCGGAGGTAATCGCCGACCGCCCTTTTGCCGAAACCCCCATCCGTAGAAAGATGGGGACCCCTGTGCCGGTAGTGTCATTGGCGCCAATAGCGCCAAAAACAGAGCTATTGGCGCCAAAGGCACAAACGGCACAGGGGGGTAAGATATTTTCAGACGGGGCCACCGCGTCTCAGATTTTTACAGAGAGGCGCAGCAATGGCAGGCGGTGAAATCGAGCGCGTAGCCCTGCTTCACGAATGGCCACAGGTCCGCGGCATCCAAGTTGTACTGCCGGAAACGACCGAGCGGCCCAAGACCGTAGCCACTTTCGAGTATGGGTACCGACAACGGTTGGTCCGACGTGGTGAGGATCGACGGCAGCGATCCTGGCTCGAAGGCGCGGGCGATATCGCTTGGGGAGATCATCGAAAATGCGCTGGAGGCTGCCGAGATGACGTGGTTTCCCTGCGACTCCGCTGCGTGATCAGGACGATGCTGCCGATGCTGGATCACGACCGGTTCGAGAAGTGCCTTGCTCTTTCCCGCCGGGGAGCAACTGAAGGCGAGAGATCGGCTGGCCTTGCTGCGGCAACCCGCGTGGCTGCCTCTGCCGGCATGACGCTGGTCGAGGCTACTACCCTCGTCGAGGGCGTTGCGCCGGCCAGGGATCGTTCGGCACCACCGCCCCCCTCCTCACCATACCCTCGGCAGCCGTTCCCATGGGCTCGCAAGAAAGAGCCGGTGAAGCCGATCACCATTGAGGAGATCTTGGCTCAGAAGGCAGCCGACCTTGCGTGGAAGAGGAAGGCAGCCGCGCGCGAGGAGAAGCGGATGCGCAAGCTCTATGCGGAACAGGACCGAGAGCACACTACGATCCGAGAGGCGCAAGCTCAACGCGATCGAGAATGGGCTGAGGCGAGGCAGCAGCCCACATAGGAACGGCCGCCTTCTTAGCCGGCCGGCGGCGACAAGATCAGCTTGCCAACGAAGGGCGCGTCCACGTTGCGGTTGCTGGTGCAGCCATAAGCCGACTCGCCCGCCTTCATGGTTCGGACCTTCAGGACGCCTTTGCCGTTCCGCTTGATCGTGTAGCCCTTCTCACTGGCGTCATGAGTCAGATCGCCGTCGGCATGCAGCACATGGCCGTTCTCAAACTGGCCTGCAGCCGTGATCGTGACCGGCGTATCTGCCGTACTGACGATGCTGATCGAGACGTTCGTGTCGGCCGGCAGCAGCAACTCGGCAGGCGCGCACACTGGCTTCCCATTCTCCATCGAGATGGCCAGCTCGACGGGCGGCACCACGTCACTCGCGGGAAGCGGCTTGGTCTGCGCGAAGGCTGGCCCGGCAATCAGTAGCGTGCTGAAGGCGGCGAAGGTGGTCAGGCTGATGCGCATGGCGGTGATTTCCAATGCCGACAACAGGATGACGTGCCGAGCGTAGATGGAAGAGGCGCGGGTTCAGTATGTTCCGTACATGTGGACCCACTGAAAGAGACCCAGCAGCCAGAATTCACGGTCATGTGGCAAGTTGACGCGGAATTCTTCCGCTTTGTACAACAATAGATAACAGCGAATAACGGCGGACGACTGATTGGTGCCGGCGGTCGAAACCAGGTATCCGACTGGTCTTGCTTAGTAGGGTTTGAACAAACATTGTCATTACCACGCAACCTAGATGCCGTGGTGCCCCCGATGCCTACCGCAATCCCTCGTCCCAGCACGCTTCGTCTCAAGGTCGAGACCGAACTCGCCGATGCCGTCGATACCGCTGCGCGCCAGCGCGGCCAGACCATGTCGGAGTTCGTCCGTCAGTCCGTCCGGGCCCAGCTCACCGCGCACGGTGTCCGCCTCAGCCCCTCCAGCACCGACGACGGCCCCGGCCCGGCTCCGTCTGCCCCCGCGATGCGGCAGGCCGCCTGATGGGGGTTCTCAGCATGATCCCGACCTTCACCATCCGTCCCCGCGACTACGTCGAGTCGCACGTGACGATGCGGTCGCCCCGTGAATTTTCGCGTCCGGATTGGAGCGCTGGTCTCGCGCTTCGCGCCTCAACTGAGATCGCGGCAGACCGTGATGCCGCCGTCGCGGAACGGAGCGCCCTGGAGGCCGGCCGCACCGACCTGATGCTGACTGGCACCGTCGACGATGTGGCCGACCTCGAACACCGCATCGCTGTCGCCAAGGTTCGCATCGATCAGGCCGAGATGCAGCACGCCGCGGCGGTGATCGCTGAGGCCAAGGCCAAGGCCGACCACGAGGCTGAGCAGACCCGCCGCAGGGCTCTGCGCAAGCAGGCTATGAAGGCCAGCGCTGAGGTCGGCCGGATGGCTAATGACTACCTTGCGGCTGCCGGAAAGCTGGTGACGCTGCTCGGTCAGATCCGCGAGCGCGAGCGGCTGATCGCTGAGGCCAACGGCAATCTGCCCCACGATGCCGAGGCGGTGCCGCCCGGTGAGCCATTCAATGGCAAGGCCGGCACGCCGTCGCGTCACGAAACGACGGTGGAGCAGATCTACAGCGGCATGGGTGACGACCGGAGGCCGACCTACCGGAAGCACCCGACCACGACTTTCACCCCCAGCGTACCCGAAGAGCCGCACAAGCCGCTTTCGGCTCGCGTCTACCTCCCTGGTCTCGGTCGCGATGCCGCGCCGCTCTGGGGCGTCCGGTATTACGTCAACGGAGAACCCCGATGAACTTCGATCAGCGAGAGGTCGAGGCCGGCGCTGCCATGGCACGTCGCGCCCTCGGCAAGCCCGAGCCTGGCACGACCCCGAAGACGCAGGCCGAGCGCATGGCCGAATGGTCCAAGGCACGCGAGGCCGAGCGGCAGGCAGCGGCGACAGCAGCCCCGGCACGTTCCGCGCCGGCCTATACGAAGCGCGACCTGCACACGCCCGGCTCCGCCTATCAGCTCGGCTCTGAGCGCTACGCGGCCGACGGCACGCTCTGGCGCCGCACCGGCTGACACGAGATTGCGCGGCCGACCCGCGAGGGCCTCCAGCCGCGCCATTGAGGGTGATCCGGTCAGCCCAATAGCGACAAGCCAGCCTGTCCTCCGCCTGATCCAAAGCCATGGGGGCGAGGGATACCAAGGCCGGCAAGACCGCCCCCCCGCTCTCCAAGCCGGCGGGACTATCGGAGATCGCGGCGGAAGGGTCACCCCGCCGCGGTCTCCTCCCTCAGAGCTTCAGGAGAGCCTTATGGCCACCGGTACCATTCGCGTTGAACTCCATCCGCCTGGCATTACGCCTCAGCATCGAGGCCCCGCGCCGATCGCCAGCGCCACGCTGCCCATCTCCGGCACTACGCTGACCGATCCGAACGCACTGCCCACGGTGCAGTCCTTGGTGCCAGGCGGCCTAAGCGGCCCCTGCGTAGCGTTCGTCACGCCATCGTTTTCCGAGCCCGCGTTGTGGTGCTCGGTGGGCAAGGCGCCGGACCCGTCCAAGGAACCGCGCCACCTGCTCACCTTCTCTAACATCGGCCTGATCCAGCCCTTCACCATCGAGATCGGCGCCACCGACCGCATCGTCTTCGCAGCAGTTGCGTGAGGTGCTTCGTCCATCACCCTGTGAAAGCAACGCCGAGCATGTGTGCCGTGCGGCGAACAACACGGCATCGCTTGTTCAATCCATTACTCGGTATGGTCAGCCTGAACTGATCTGGAAGACCGTTCGTATGGCCGACCTCGATAAGCGCTCCAATCTCAGAGCTATCTCGCACCAAGCAGTCGATCACATATGAGCAGTCATCCAGCTGCATCTCGCCAATACGGAACAGCGTCTTCCTGACGCTTGATCGCTGTTCGCCAGACATCCCGACGCCCTCTCGTCTCACATCAGATCACACTGGATCTTGCTCCTTAACGACGGAACAACACAGCCAATGCAGCGCTCGAGATGCTTTCTAGTGTGTGCACGACAGCATGCGCGTTCTCTGGGTCCTTCCCCAGGGCGCGGAGGGTCGGGGGTCCGCGCGAGTCCAAGCTCTCCGTAGGTCTGAGCTTCCAAAACCCGGCAACGACAACAGCGGCAACAGGCAACGGCAGCAGTGGCAACAACGGCAACCAAGGCAGCGTTCGCACGGCGTCACAAGGTGAACCGCTCGACGGTGAACAAGTGGGAGGCGCGGGGCCATCTCGTGATGACCGTCGATGGCCTGATCAACGTCGAGGCGTCCGACGACCTGCTGACCAAGCGGCCGGTGGCCTATCGCGGCGGGACGGCGAAGGGGCCAGTTGCTGCTGAGGTCGTGCGCCAGGTCTCCCCAAATTTGGGGGCACAGCCGCAGTCCGATGCCGCCGACGTGGTGATCGCTGCGCTCAGCACCATCGTCCGCGAGATCGGGGCTTGTGCCGCTCGACGCGCTGTCGAGTTCGGCGCCTCGCTTCAGACGGCCTTCGCTCTCGATGTCGCGACCTGCCTCGATGCCAGTGAGATCGGTGAGCGCTTCCTCGCCAGCATCGGCGCCCCGGCGAGCAACGGCTACAGCCTCGTCGAAATCGCAGACTCGCAACACGGTGGGATCGTCGAGGCCGATTGGCCTGCCCTAGCACAGGCGGCCGGCGCGCCCCTCGATCTACAGGCGCTGGAAGCCTGGTTCTTCGCCCTCCCGAGCTTCGACCCGCCCAAGGATGCTTCCCATGGCCGATGAACGCCTGCGCCTCGTCGCAGAAGTCCAGGATGGCTTCACCGGCCCTCTGGCGAAGCTGGAGACGGCGCTCGGCAGAGCGGCCAAGACAGGCACCCAAGCCGGCAAGGACCTGAAGCGCGACTTCGAAGGCTTCAACGGCGCACTTGGCAAGACCACTGCCGCTCTGCAGGGAATGACGCCGGTGCTCTCCGGGCTCGGCCTCGTCGGGCTCAGCGCCGGTGTGTCGCTCGGGGCCGTCACGGCAGCACTCAGCGGCTTCTCGAAAGGCACGCAGCAGCTTGCCATCATGTCGAAGGAGACGGGCCTTGCCGTCGACCAGCTTCGTGCCTTCAGCGCCTTGGGCGAGCGGTTCGGTGTGTCTGCTGAGACCATGCAGGGCGGGGTTCGCAAGTTCGCCGATGAGATGAGCCAGATGCGGAAGCGCTATGGCCAGACCTATGCCGACCTCCAGCAGATGAACCTCGGCGAGCTGGTCGAGAAGATGGTCAGCTCGCCGAACATGAAGGCGGCGCTCGACACCTTCATGGACTCGGTCTCCCAGATCGGCGACCCGGTGAAGCGCCGGAAGGTCGTCGAGATGATGCTTGGCTCTGACCAGATCGCTGCCGTCGCCGGCCAGCTAACCGGCCGCTACCGGGCGGTGATGGACGAGATCCTGAAGGCCCAGGGCCAGACCACGGACGCCCAGGTGAAGGCTGCCCAGCGGTTCGAGACGGCGCTCAGCCGGGTCCGCGAGAACATGGATGGCCTGCGCACCGAGGCCCTGGCCCCGCTGCTCGAACAGCTGTCGGCTCTCGTCGAGAAGTTCGGCTCCGCCGAGTCGATGGCGGCCTTTGCCAAGCAGCTTGAGGAGATCGGCAAGTTCGCCCGCACCACGGTGCAGGAGTTTGAGGCGATCGTCCGCACCTACGAGAAGTTCAAGGAGTTCATCGGGCTCGGCGACCCGTCAAAGAACGTCGAGTTCAAGCCGCTCTTAGGCGGCGGCAGCAGCAAGCCGCTGACCCGTGGCGAACTAGAGGGTAAGCGCGACTCCATCGAGCAGCAGCGCAAGCTTCTCGACGCCAACCCGAACGCGCCAGACTACGCCCGCAAGCGCGATCGGATGACGGAGGAGCTTCGTCGGGTCGGCGACGAGCTTGAGAAGCTGCGGACCTCCGGCGGAGCTACCGCTCAGCCCTCGGGCTTCTCTGGCGTCACGGGCGGCGGCAACCCCATCATCCATCGCGCCAGCTACGGCGGCATGAGCGGCAGTGGAAGCCCGGGCGGTTACGGCGGCGTCGGCACCATCCCCCCGCTTGGGCTACCCCAGCCATTGGCCGGCGGTGGCGGTGGAGCGGCGATCTCGCCCCGTGCCCCGATGCCGTATCGCGGGACGCTGGATCGGGGCGGAGCAGGCCGATCGGTGGAAGGCCCCATCGCAGCCAAATACCCGGATGGACTCGCTGCCGGGATCAAGCAGTCGGCCAAGGATCTCGGCATCAGCGCCGAGGATCTGGCGACCGTCATCTCCTATGAGACCGCCGGCACCTTCGATCCGTGGAAGCGCGGTCCAACGACGAAGTGGGGCCAGCACCGTGGCCTGATCCAGTGGGGCCAGCCGCAGCGCGAAAAGTACGGCGTCACGCAGGACATGTCGCCCGGCGAGCAGATGAAGGCGGTCACGCGCTACCTACGCGACCGCGGCGTCCGCCCCGGCATGGGCATCCACCAGGTTTACGGCGCCATCAATGCCGGCGGCGTGTCGGAGGCGCACCTGCAGATGCGTGATGCCGCGGCCGGTGGAGCGCCTGGCACGGTTCGCGAGAAGGTCGACAACCAGATGGGGCCGCATCGACGGAAGGGCGTCGCGCTTCTTCGAGCCGATGGCTCCGACGGCGGGGCAACGGCCTCAGCGGACGGCTCGGGCGAGCGCACTGGCGACAGCATGATGCGCCGGTTCTACGGCGACGAGGCTCCGGTGGCGAAGGCGCCGCCTCAGGACCACCGCATGACGATCGACCTCAACGGCTTCCCGCCCGGCACCCGGGCCCGGACCTCGATGGGCGACCTGTTCAAGGAGACGACCGTCTCGAAGAGCCGCCAGGTGGAGGCGATCTGATGCCGGATCCCGATCTTATCTGCGAGGTGCGCACCGAGGGCGGCACCTACCGCGACTGGATGCAGGTCCAGGTCGAGCAGAACTTCATGAACGAGGGCTGGATCCGATCCTTCCGCCTCGTCTGTGCCGAGCCGAGCGCAGTCGCCAGCATGAAGCTGAAGCCAGGCGACCGGGTCGACATCGCCTTAGCCGGTCAGGTGGTGATCCAGCAAGGCTACATCCGTGACCGGCAGGCCGTGTTCGACGCCAACCGCCATGCGGTGCAGGTCACTGGCTACGGCAAGGCCGGGCTGATCACGGAGGCCAGCATCAATGGCGGGACGGGGCAGTTCCGTGGCTATCGCCTGGATGCCATCGCGAACAGCGTGCTCGCTCCTTACGGGATCAAGTTCCGCATCCAGAACGGATCGGACGGTTGGGACACGCCCTTCCCGAACGTCGTGGTCCGCTATGGCGAGACACCCTTCGACCTGATCTCGAGGCTGTGCCGGCAGCGCAACCTGTTCTTCTACGCCGATGCGGCCGGCAACGTGGTGGCCGGTCCAAAGTCCGGCAGCAGCATGGTCGCCTTCGTCGAAGGGCAGAACATCCTTTCGGCGAACTGCCAGCTGCGCCACCTGGCGGTAGAGTCGCTGGTCTCGAACTCGCAGCAGCCTGGCTCCGACAGCCTGTTTGGCCGGTCGGCCTCCGAGATCCAGGCGAAGGCCACGGTGAAGGGCGGCACCCCGGGGGCGATGCGCAAGGTGCTGGCTGAGATGCCGCTCGACCAGAAGGGCACGCAGCTGCGGACGAATTGGGAAGCGGCCGTCCTACAGAGCATGGCCCTGCAGCTACAGCTCACCTACCAGGGTTGGCTAAAGCCGGGCGTGGGCGGCCTCTGGGACCCGTCGGACGGGGTGACGGTGAAGTCGCCCATGCTGTTCCCGACCGAGAGTGCGACCGAGACGCTGAAGGTCGCTGGCTACGCCTACACCCAGGATGCGAACGCCGGCACGACGACGACGCTCGACCTGATCAACACGCTGGCCTGGGAGCAGCGCAAGGGCGACGCGACGAAGAACGACGGCTTCTACGACCTCGGCAACGCGCCTGCGCAGCCGGAGGCGGCGACGTGACTGGCCTGGGGAAGTAGCCAATGCGTAATCAGTTGCTGTTATGCCAAGCTTTAATTTGGCGAAACACCACTTGCCCGTCGCTGACGGTTACCTCAATCGTCTTACCTTCCGTGGGGCAGCAATGGCCGTCGTTGGGCCCTTGCGAAACCGCATAGATGACGGCCCGCTTGTCGTTGAAGTCCGCGCCTTTGACAATTGACCAACTTTGCGGCTTTCCAATCTCAACCGCCAAGTCGTCTTTCACGCCGTAAACTTGAGCCGTCGAGCCCCAGTTATTACCACCGCCGCAGCCATCGACGCTGTAGATAAGGACGAGCGCTCCATCAAACCGAGCTGAAGATGCGCCTCCGTTCGCTGCGATCCTGCCTGCGTAGGACATCCCAACGTTGCACTCGCGGTTGTCCTGCTCGATCCTCCTAAGGAGGCGCTGCATCATCGCAGCATCTGACGGCTTCGGATCCGCTCGCGCCACATCAGCAGCAACGATGAGAGCAAGGGCGGCTAGGGCTATGCGCATCGTAGCAGGATAGCAGCAGACAACGCGGAGTCGAGTACAGGTCACTCGCCGAGGTGTCGTCCTGCTTTTATGAACGCGCTGGGAACGCACGGCCGGAGTATCGCTAGGGCTGCGTTCGCATCGTCACGGCTATTATAGCCACCCACCACCACGACATCGTAGCCGGGCCTGAAGCCATAAAACTTCATCGAGAAGTCGTTGAACGGTTCAAGGCCGCAACGGCGCACTGCGGCCGATGCTTTGCTAACGGCGGTAGCCTGAAAATTTGAGTTGTCGGCGTTGGCGAACGAGCCGGCGACGACCCACCACGGCCCCTCAACGGACGTATGAGGCCCCCGGGCGAAGGCGCGACTAACCGATAGGACAACGAGAGCGAAAACTGCAAACCGCATCTCGGCAAGATAGCCGCCGGGTTAACGGCTGTCGATATCAGCCGCAACCACATTCATCATAAAACTATCGTTTTCAAAATTACGCAAATAGCAGTGCTATGATCCTTACAAATCAACACCAGAAAATATGAAATCATCCCTGCTCTTCGAAATCTTAAAATTTTTCCTAGAAATTTTAGTCTCTACGCCAATATCTATCTCGACTAAATGAATATAACTTCTATCTTCCTTGTCTATAGCGCCTGCCGATCCGGCACAAAATATAGTCGGGCCATCTTGTTTGAGTACAGCTGGAGTGTGCGTATGCCCGCATAAAATCAAGCTTACATTTTCGTCTTTGGCCTCTCGATTTACAGCCTCGAAATCAATCAACTGTAGTGTCGATCCGCAGTTAAAAGGTGCAAAATGTATTCCCCATATTATGACACACCCTGAGAATTCTTGTTTCAATGACCTCGTTACTTCGACCAGCTCCTTCAAAACGTCTTCATAGACGCAGCCTTGCCCATATGGGCCCTTCGCAACACTGGTTGCGTCTTTTCTCTGCTTTAAAGAGAAATCGGCAAATACTAGAGCTATAACTTTTCCATTTTTTTCGCGAACCTCATGTGAGATCCGGTTTTTTAGATTTGGCATTTCTAAATGGAAATTTAATTCGAAAAATCGAGAGCTTGGAGCTGCGTAAAGATTTGAATATTTATCATGGTTGCCAGGTAAGACGAGTATGTCTGCATCTGCAGCCTGCAGAGTAGGCCGCCTAATGCTATTGACATACCCGTCAGCTGGAGCACTTTTGACGAAATCATGAGCAACCTTAATATCGCTTTGATATCCCGTTGTAGCTAGGTCGCCTGTTATAATTATTCCATCAATCTCATCTTTATTTTTATAACAAAAAAGCGCCGTAGCCGAAACTATAGCTTCGGAAAAACTAGCTGGTTTTGCTAAAGAAATAAATCCAGAATTCCAACCTTGTTTGATGGCGGTATCCATCATCATTATTGTTCGCCGCTCGTACAACGACAGAATATTTACACGTCTGGGCTCGACGCAGAAGTGAAAATCCGACGTGTGGACGAAACGAAAGAGCGCACTCACTATCGTAGCTTTTTCGACTTGGTGAACCCCGTTGATGGCGTGAACTCGGGCTCAGCGAGCGCGAAGTGCATATTGTCCGCCTCATCGACACACAGCATTCCCCATGCCCCCATCAAAGAGTCCCCCTTTTTTATGGATTGCGATAGTTCTTGTATTAGTAGTTTTATAAATTCCGAAGCTTCATCTTGGATAATCTGGAATTTATCACATAAATCGTCCTGAAGAACCGTAATCATTCGTCCAGCAACGGTTATTTCGGTCTGGCGAAGCTTAGAATATCTTCTTTGCTGCCCAATCATTGAGATGTATTCTTTAAACTCCTTGGCGAATTCAGACTGAAATTGCGAGTTTATATTTACTGAGATTTGTGGCGATCTATTAATGTTCTTGGGTCGGTGCGACTCGACTCCCCTAACCCAGTAAGCAGCAAGCGCCTGACTTGGGCTAAACTCTCCAAATAGATTAAATTCTTTTTGATGGAGCTTCGTGTCTGCCGATGTGGAGGCGGGACTAAGAGAAACAACCTTTTCGTTTGTCGCGACCTGGGGTTGTGCCCCTCTCATCACAGTCGGCTTAGATCCGCCGTAAGCTCGTAAATGCGCAGCAAGAACTGCGCGCATATAAGGCGCTCCTCGCGATGGACGTATCATGTTATTTATTTTAGATGGAAATCTTTTTCCTGAAATATAAGTTCTGCCCCTGATATTTACTGGTGAAATCTCATGTTTTTGGGGAACACCAAAATCTTCGATTGCGCGCGCGTAACTATTTAGAGAAATAAATTCGCCACTTGGGAGGGCAAATGACTCTTCAATTTTTTGGTTCTGCTGTTCCATTGAATTTTTAAACCTCAATAATGCGCTGATACAAAGACTCTGAGGTTTTTAGTACCTCAATCTTCTTTGATAGTCTATCGACTGACTTCTTCAGTTCCTTCAGCGCATCCTCACTTAACTGAAAGATTAGATATCTTCCATCCTCAGAGTCTGTTGTGATCCTAAACTGTATAGAAGGTAGATAGCCTTCTATTGCCAACTTATCATCTTCATCATCGCTATACTTTGGGCGTAATTCTACTATGCTGGAAAACGCGATGGCGTGATCTTGAAATCCGGCCTTTAGGCGTTCGATCTTAATGAAATCATGGTGGTTCTTTGTCGGAGCCAGCATCATGCTGAGCCGCGCTTCTAGTTTATCTTTGAGCTCTTCGCCCCAATCAACATCGCTAATAATATCTTCCACAGTCTTAAGGACTGCATCATTGTAAATCATTCCGCGCTTTAATAGTTTTGATACATGGATATACAGTATAGATAGCGATGCGAGGAGATATTCTACACTATCTCGGCCGAACCCGGTCATCTCGGTCACGCGGTCGATTTCAGAGTTCTCAGGCGAAAAAGATCTCTTTCCCTGAACAAGGTCATGCAGGTAAATAAAATTTGCCTCTTCCATTAAGCAAAGTGGATATATTGCCTCGCCTACACTTTGCGGACCGCCGAGCGGGTCATATGTCGTCATAACAATCGACCTTCCGGGTTGTTTTTCGTGGCACGGGTGGGTACGAGAGAGGGCATCGACCCCAACGGGGCTATTTTGCACGTCAAGATGTAAATTCCGCGTCACGGAGATATCCACAGGGGCGTGGGATCTGCGTACTCAAACTATGGGGCGATTGTCCATTCCGCGGCTGGCCGCACGGCGCATACCGGTTGGTATCGTTAAGCCCCGCGTGACGACGCTTCGGTCTTCCCGTCAGCGATTGCTGAGCGCCGCGTCGGTTAATCCATATCCTCCAAACCGACGTGACGGCGCACATAGCCTTGGCCCGGCAGCCAATCTGTCAGGACGAGCCGGATCACTTCCGGCCGGGAGGGCGTCGCCTCGGGCTGGTCTGCGATCCAGGCGTGAGGGTCATTTCAGGTAGCCCTTCGCCTTCAGATGCTCGGTGAGGAGCTTCTCCATGAAGCTTGACATCGACCGAGTGTCATCCTTCGCAGCTTGCTCGGCCGCCGCCTTCACCTCAGGCGGCAGGCGGAACGACACCGGGAGGGATTTAGGAGTGTCGAGAGGCGGGCGGCCCATGGCGTCCATTAAATGTAGTTGACAGTAGGTCTGACTACATTTAATCACAAAGGCGGCCCGAGCGAAAGCGCCAACCTTCGGCTCGAGCCTCACCCCACCACTCTGTTGAGGAGAGCGGCATGGCTAATCACGCCCATAGCACACGCACGCCCTTATTTCCCCAGGCCGGCAGGCAGCCTGGGCCCGTCACCCTGGCCCTTCGTGCCATGCGGACAGCCGATCCCGACCAAGCTGCGCACGACGCCATCGAGGCGATCCACCGAGGCCTGGATCGCCACTTCTCTGAGGCTGACCATCGGCGCCTCAAGACGCTTCGCCGAAGCGTCGCAGACCGCATCGCAGCCGACCTTGCCTTGCTCGACATGCTGACGGGCGACGCGGACCTCGAAGAAGACGACCACGAGCACGATCCTGCCGAGGACGGCCTTGCTGATGCCGATGGCCTTCTGTGGTACAATCAGGTGCGCGCGGGGCTCTGCGCATGAGCGCCCCGTCAGACCGCCGCGGGTTCCTCCGCGGCCTCGTCTCGCTCCCGCTCATCGGCGGCGGCGTCACGCTCATTGGCAAGCCGACACAGGCGGCTGAAGCAACCTCTATCCCCTGCGCCGAGAACTACGCGGCGTGGCTCCACTACGAACAGAGGGCCTTGCAGAACACGCTCTATCCGGGCATCGGCGACGGCTACTTCATCCCGCAGACCAATTCCGGCGCGACGTTCCATTTTGACGATCGCTTCGGGAACGAGGGATGGTGGCAGCGGGTCGGCGCCGAGGCCATGGCGCGCGCCCCGGTGGTTCTGGCGACGGTCGGATGCGATTGGCGGGAGGTTCGCCGATGAGCAATCCGTCAGTATGGGAGCTTCTCGCCAAGCTTGAGGGCGACGTGCGCGACGTGGCTCGTTGGGGGCAAGTCGTCTGCACCATGGCCGAAGCGCAATCCCAGGGCTCGGAGCCATTGGTTACAATCGCTTGTGTCATCATGGACTTGGGCTCGAAGCTGGAAGCTCAGTGGGAAGCGGCCTTTGATGCCGTGCGGCAGGAGAAGGGGCGATGAGGCTGATCCTCGCCTACCTCGCCGTTGCAAACATCCGGTGGGCTTGCGCTGACCTTGCACGATCCGAAAGGCTCGCCGACGAGGCTGACGCGGCGTTGCTACAGTCTCGGGAGCGCGTGCGCGTTGCCGATGCCTTGGCGACCCGCGCAGGTCTCGGTCCGATGTTCGCTGACCTCCGCTAGCCTGCTCGGTCAAGCCTCGCGTGCGGCCTCAGTCCTCCCAGGATCGAAGCCCGCACACCAGGACCGTTACCACCACGGATCCTGCGATGATCAGGGACAGCGTGAGCTGATCCGTCGGATCGTCGGTGAAGGCTCTGGCCACCGCAGGACCGATCAAGGCGCAGCCGGCACCGCAGACGATCGCGACTGTCTTCGAGGTCATCGCGCACCTCCTCGGAGGCCGATCGCCTGTCGCGATCACTGATCCTGTCGTCCACGCCCGCCCAGAAACGGGGGAGAACCTGAGCATGGGGGCGTGGACGGTCGATCCTCGGACCGACGCATGGGTAAGCCGGCCTGAGGCCCTTTGTTCGAGGCGGTGATCAGATGCCGCGGTCAGAGAAACCGGAGGTGGGCTCAACCTCCTCTGTCGACTTCAGCGGCGACCGCGACCGTTCGCCATCATCCGCCGCGATTTGCGTTGCCCACGCGGGTGCAGGCGTGGGTAGAGCTATAGCCCCAGGAGCTAAGTCGTTGAGAAGCAATAGGGAATTAAAGCAAAATGGCGGAGACGGAGGGATTCGAACCCTCGATACCCATTTCTGGGTATGCTCATTTAGCAAACGAGTGCCTTCAGCCGCTCGGCCACGTCTCCAGCGTCGTCGGCTCTAAGAGGTCGGGCCGGGGCGGTCAAGCGGGTCGCGGGCTTGGCGCGTGGCGGAGGCCCTTCGGCGTTCGTAGTGCTTGGCGATGCGCAGGTGGCGCGAGATCGCGTAGTTCATCGCCGTGAGGAAGCCGTAGACGCCGCGGACGCAGTGGCGGCGGCCGAAATAGGCCTTCAGGAAGTTGCCGGGCAGCTCCACGAACACGCGCCAGCTCGGGATCGCGACGCCGCGGGCTTCGAGGTCGTCGGCCTGCTGGTCGGAGTAGCGGTTGAGCTTGTCGAGCTGGTCGCCGAGCGAGCGCACCGAGAAGTGATGGATCACCCCCTTGAGCCGTCCGGGCTCGACGCCGGGGTCGAGCGCCACGCGGTCGTGGACCGGGGAGGGCGAGTAGCGCCCGCGATCCTTGCGGTAGAGCCGCACCGGCGTCAGGGCGTAGGCCCAGCGATGCGGGCGGCTCTCGCCGGGGAAGATCTCGGCGATGGCGATGCGCCAGGCGGGCGTTTCGGGCTCGCCGGCGGCGAACAAGGCGCGGATGTTGGCGGCGAGGTCGGGCGGCACCACCTCGTCGGCGTCGAGGTTCAGGAGCCAGGCGTGGCGGCACTGGTCCTCGGCGAAGCGCTTCTGCGGGCCGTAGCCCGGCCAGTCGTTGTGGATCACCCGCGCGCCGAGGGAGGCCGCCAGCGCCTGCGTCCCGTCGGTCGAGCCGGAATCGACCACCACCAGGTCGTCGGTCAGGTCGCGCACCGCACGGATCGTCGCGCCGATGCGGTCCGCCTCGTTGCGGGCGATGATGAAGACGGAGATCGGCAGGGTGCTCGTGCCGTTCGGCGGGATCGCGGACACGCGGCTCAAGCCCCGGGCGCCGCGGCGAGCCGCTTGCGCTGGACCTTGCCGTTGGCGGTGCGGGGGAGGGCGTCGAGAAAGCGGATCTCCCGCGGGCGCTTGTAGGCCGCGAGGCGCTCGCCGCACCACGCGATCAGCGCGTCCGCGTCGGGCTCGGCGCCGGGCTGCAGCACGACGAAGCCGCAGATCACCGAGACGTCGGCGCGCACGGCCAGCTCGGCGACCCCGGCTTCGGCGACGGACGGATGCGCGATCAGCGCGCCCTCGACCTCGTTCGGGGAGACGCGGTAGCCCATCGCGTTCATCAGGTCGTCGTTGCGACCCTCGAACCAGAGATAGCCGTCGGCATCGAGCCGGGCGAGGTCGCCGCCGGCGAACCAGTCGCCGCGCAGCACCTGCGCCTCCTCGTCGGGCCTGTTCCAGTAGCCGAGCATCAGGCCGGGCTCGGAGCGGTGGACCGCGAGCAGGCCGGTCTCGCCGCCCGGCACCGGCTCGGGTGCGCCCTCGACCGGCAGGATCGCCACGCGCCGTCCCGGCTGGGGCTTGCCCGGCGAGCCGCGGCGCTGCGCGATCGTCGGCCCGGTCGAGACGTAGGTCGAGATCTCGCTCATGCCGAGCGCCTCGTAGAGCGGCTTTCCCGTCGCCTCGGTCCAGGCGTCGAGCACGTCCGCGGGAAGCGCCTCGCCGGCGGTGCAGCCGTGGCGCAGGCTCGACAGGTCGTGGCTGCCCGGGTCGCCATACTTGAGGATCTGGCGATACAGGCTCGGCACGGCGGCGAAGATCGTGGCGCGATGACGCGCGATCAGCCGGGGCCAGACGGACGGGTCGCGCGGCCCGTTGTACAGCACGGCGGTCGCGCCGACGGACCACGTATCGGTGATGCCGACGCCGAGCGTGTAGGTCCAGTTCATCGTGCCGGCGTGCAGCATCGTGTCGGATTCCGAAAGGCCGAGCCAGTGCTCGAGCATCGGCCGGCGGCCGTAGACCGCGCGGTGGGCGTGCAGCACGCCCTTCGGTCGGCTGGTGGTGCCGGAGGTGTAGACCAGGGTCGCCGGGTCGTCGGCGGAGGTGTCCGCGTAGTCGGCGAGCGGCGCTTCGGTCTTCATCGCGGCGATGGCCGCAGCATCGAGGAGGATGCAGTCGCCGAGAGCCGCCGAATCGACCACGCAGCCGCCGCCGACGGCGACCGCCGCCGCACCCGAGTTCTCCATCAGGAAGGCTGCCTCGGCCGGCGTCAGCTGCGGCGACGAGGGGAGGGCGACGAGGCCGGCGGCGAGCGCGGCGAAGTAGACGAGGACGTAGTCGGCCTCGTTGCCCATGCGGATCATCACCCGGTCGCCGCGGCGCAATCCGCGGGCCAAGAGGCCGGCCGCGATCCCGCGGACGGCGCGGTCGGCCTCGGCGAAGGTGAGGGTCTCGACCGCCTCGCCCGCGCCGATGAGGATCAGCGCGGTCTTGTCCGGCCGTGCCCGCACGTTCTTGCCGAGGCAGTAGCGCGCCGCGTTGAAGCGGCTCGGGGGATGGCGGTCGGCGGACACCATGGCGTGGCTCCCGGATGTTGGCACATCGCGGGATGTCCATGGGCGAGGCCGCCGTCAACCACTCCCTGGCGTCATGCCCGGCGCGGCGCGCGGCCTTCCTGCTCCTCGAAGCCCTTCAGCACCTTGTCCAGCGTCAGCGGATAGTCGCGGATGCGGATGCCGGTGGCGTTGTAGACGGCGTTGGCCAAAGCCGCGCCGGCGCCGCAGATGCCGAGCTCGCCCAGCCCTTTGCTCTTGAGCGGGTTGGCCTTGTCGTCGCGCTCGGGCAGGAACACCGCGTCCATCGCAGGAATGTCGGCGTGGACCGGCACGTGATACTCGGCGAGATCGTGGTTGACGTAGGTGGCGGTGCGCGGGTCGATCACCGCATCCTCCATCAGCGCCGCGCCGACGCCGAAGGTCATCCCGCCGATCGCCTGGCTGCGGGCGGTCTTGGCGTTGAGGATGCGGCCGCCGGTGAAGACGCCGAGCATGCGCCTCAGGCGGATCTCGCCGGTGTCGCGGTCGACGCCGACCTCGGCGAAGTGCGCACCGAACGAGTAGTGCGAGAACTTCTCCTTCAGCGCGCCGGGCTTGATCTCGCCCTCCGCCGCGACGCCGCCCGACCCGGCGAGGTCGATCAGGGCTTCGGAGCGGTTGCCTGAGGTGACGCGCCCGTCCGCGAAGACGACGCCGTCCGGGTTGAGGTCGGTCGCCGCCACGAGCTTGTTGCGCAGGTTGTCGCAGGCAACGTAGAGCGCCGAGCCGGCCGAGCCCGCGCCGAACGATCCGCCGGAGCCGGCCGCCGCGGGATAGGCGGTGTCGCCGATCTCGACGCGGATGCGCTCGACTGGGAGCCCCATCATCTCGCCCGCGATCTGGGCGAGGATGGTGTAGGTGCCGGTGCCGATGTCGGTCATCGCCATCCGCACGGTCAGGTATCCGTCGGCGCCGAGCTTCACCGACGCCGAGGACGGCATCAGCGGGTTGAGGCGGGCCGCCGCCGACATGCCCATGCCGACCATCCAATTGCCGTCACGCACCGTGCCGGCCGCCTTGCGGCGGTCCCATCCGAACAGCTTGGCACCCTCGCGCATGCACGGCACGAGCTGGCGCACGGTGAACGGCACCTGCTTCTCCGGGTCCTGCGTCGGCTCGTTGCGGATTCGCAGCTCGATCGGGTCGAGGCCGATCTGCTCGGCGAGCTCGTCCATGGCGCATTCGAAGGCGAGCATGCCGACGGCCTCGCCGGGCGCACGCATCGAGGACGCGATCGGCAGGTCGAGCTTGGCCAGGCGATGGCGCGTGATGCGGTTCGGCGCGGCGTAGAGCGAGCGCGTGACGTTGGCCGAGGTCTCGTAGAACTCGTCGCCCTGTGCCGTGTCGGACCAGGATTCGTGGGACAGGGCCGTCAGCCTTCCGTCGCGGTCGGAGGCCAGCCGGATGCGCTGGATCGTGTCGGTGCGGTGGGTCGCGACGTGGAATTCCTGCTGCCGGGTCAGGGCCACCTTCACGGGGCGCTGGATCGCCTTGGAAGCCAGCGCGGCGAGCGTCGCCTCCGGCATCGGCTGCAGCTTCGAGCCGAAGCCGCCGCCGATGTAATGGCTCACCAGACGCACGTTCTCGACCGGCAGCTTCAGCACCGAAGCGAGCGACTTCTGCCCGCGGTTCAGCATCTGGTTGGCGGTGTAGAGCACGACCTTGTCGCCCTCCCACGAGGCGATCGTCGCGTGCGGCTCCATCTGCGCGTGGATCTGCG
This sequence comes from Methylobacterium sp. WL6, assembly GCF_008040095.1. Lineage (NCBI taxonomy): Bacteria > Pseudomonadati > Pseudomonadota > Alphaproteobacteria > Hyphomicrobiales > Methylobacteriaceae > Methylobacterium > Methylobacterium sp. WL6. Next base: position 42,974 of record NZ_VRVH01000014.1, read on the forward strand.
TCGGCGTCGTGTACTCGACGTCGAGCTTGATCGGGGCCGCGGCGAAGGCGCCGTCGAAGTCGCCGAGCTTCGAATCCGGGTCGGTCTGCTGCTTCTTCGGCTCGACCGCCTGGGGCAGCGCCGCCCGCAGCGAGGCTTTCGGGGCCCGGACGTCGTAGGCGACCTTCACCAGCTTGGCCGCGGCGCGCGCCTGCTCGAAGGTCTCGGCCACGACGAAGGCCACCGGCTGATCGAAGAACCCGATGTTCGTCCCGGCGAGCTGCGGCCAGACCTGCTCCTTCTTCTCCCCTTGCTCGGGCACGTTCTCGTGGGTCATCACATGAATGACGCCGGGTGCCTTCGCGGCGGCGGCGGTATCGATCGAGCGGATCGTGCCGGCGGCGATCGTCGCGCCGACGATGAAGCCGTAGGCCGGGTTCTTCACCTCTCGGGTCTCGTAGGCATAGGGCGCGCGGCCCATCACCTTGAGGCGGCCGTCGATGCGGTCGATCGGCCGTCCGACGAGGCCGTCGGGCCTGTCGTCGAGCGGCGTCTTCCCGACCGGTTGATTCATCTCCATGGCATTCATCCTGAAAGCGTGGACGGTCAGGTCCGGGTGGCGTCAGTCACCACCGCGCGGAGCGTCCGCCGGGTCAGCGGGATCTTGAAGTCGTTGGTGCCGTAGCCGCGGGCGCCGTCCAGGACCGCATCCGCAGCGTCGTCGGCGCTACCGCCCCTGGCGAGCACGGCCTCGGCCGCCTCGACCCGCCACGGCTTGTGCGCGAGGCCGCCGAAGGCCATCCGCGCCTGCGTAATCTTGCCGTCCGCCTTGCCGATGACGGCCGCGATCGAGACCGTGGCGAAGGCGTAGGAGGCGCGGTCGCGCACCTTGCGATACACGTGCAGGCCCTCGACGGGCTTCGGCAGCGTCACGGCCGTGATGATCTCGCCCGGCTGCAGGGCGGTCTCGATCTGCGGGGTGTCGCCCGGCAGGCGGTGGAACTGTGCCATCGGGATCGCGCGGGTCGCGCCGTTCGGCGACAGCGTCTCGACGCTGGCATCGAGGACCCGCATCGCGACATTCATGTCGGAGGGGTTGGTGGCGATGCAGGCATCGCTGGTGCCGAGCACCGCCATGATGCGGTTGAACCCGCCGATCGCCGAGCAGCCCGAGCCTGGCTCGCGCTTGTTGCAGGGTTTCGACGTGTCGTAGAAATAGTAGCACCGCGTGCGCTGGAGCAGGTTTCCGGCGGTCGTGGCCTTGTTGCGCAGCTGCCCCGAAGCGCCCGCGAGCAGGGCCTTGCTCAGCACCGCGTAATCCTTCCGCACCCGCGGGTCGGCGGCGAGATCGGAGTTGCGCACGAGCGCGCCGATGCGCAGGCCGCCCTCCGGCGTGGCCTCGACCTTGTCGAGGGGCAGCCGGTTGACGTCGATCAGGGTCGCCGGCGTCTCGACCTGGAGCTTCATCAGGTCGAGCAGGTTGGTGCCGCCGGCGATGAACTTGGCATTCGGCCGGTCCGCCGCGAGCCGCGCCGCGTCGCGGACGGTGGAAGGCCGCTCGTAGGTGAAGGCTTTCATCGCGTGCGCCTCTAGAGTTCGGTGCCGGCGACGTCGCGGATCGCCGCGACGATGTTCGGGTAGGCGCTGCAGCGGCACAGGTTGCCGCTCATCCGCTCGCGGATCTCGGCATCGGTGAACGCAGCCTTGCCGACGAGGTCTTCGGTGACGTGGCTCGGCCAGCCCGCCTTGACTTCCGCCAGCATGCCGACGCTGGAGCAGATCTGGCCCGGCGTGCAGTAGCCGCACTGGAACCCGTCATGCTGAAGGAACGCCGCCTGTATCGGGTGGAGCTGCTCCTCGGTGCCCAAGCCTTCGATCGTGGTGATCGCGTCGCCATCGTGCATCGCGGCGAGCGTCAGGCAGGAATTGATCCGGCGCCCATCCACCAGCACCGTGCACGCGCCGCATTGGCCGTGGTCGCAGCCCTTCTTCGAGCCGTTGAGGTCGAGATGCTCGCGCAGCGCGTCGAGCAGGGTGGTGCGCGTGTCGAGGGTGAGGTCGTGCTCGGTGCCGTTCACCGTCAGGCGGACCGACAGCATCTGCGGCGCCGGATCGCCCGGTGCGTCCGCGAAGGCCGGCTTTGCCGGCAGGCCGAAGCCGGTGGCGGCCGCCGCGACGGCGCAGCTCTCCATCAGCGTCCGCCGCGTCAGCGCGAAGGCGCCGTCTCGTGTCTTGTCCGTCATGCTCGCTGTCCCGTGCGACCGGTGGTGCCGGCGGCTGTGGTGCGGGCGAAGTGCGTGCCCGCAGGGCGGTATCGCAACGGGAACGCCAGACGGATTGATTCGATCCGTTCCAGACTGCGCCGGATCGGCGCGGTTGGATAAAGAATGTGATCGCGATCGGCGCGCGGTGCGGAGGCATGGTTCGACGACCCGGACGCAGCGCGCTGCCGGCTTCAGGGATCGCTCTCGACCTTGGGGCTGCCGCTCGCGCTCGACGACGCAGGTCGCGCCCGCGAAGGGGCAGGTCGCGCCCGCGAAGGGACGGTCCGCTCAGGCGCCGGCGGCGAGTCCGCCTTCGCCGATCGCCGAAAGCGTGAGGTGGTCGGCGCCGACCTCGGCGCCGGTATAGCCGAGCATGTGCGCGAGTTGGTCGCGGGCGCGCCACACGCGGCTCTTCACGGTGCCGATCCGGCACTTGAGGATCGTCGCCGCCTCTTCGTACGACACGTTCTCGACGGCGACGAGGATCAGCGCCTCGCGCATCGGCGGCGACAGGCGCCCGAGCGCGGCCTGCACGTCCTGAAGATCGAGGTGGCCGCCCTGCTCGGGCAGGCTCGTCAGGCGCGCGGCGTGATCGCCGTCGCTGTCGGCGACCTCGCGGGCGTGCTTGCGGTGGACGCTGTAGAAGGCGTTGCGCATGATGGTGAACAGCCAGGCGCCGAGGTTGGTCCCGACCTTGAAGCTGCCGCGGCTGCGCCAGGCGCGCAGCATCGTGTCCTGCACGAGGTCGTCGGCCGCCGAGGGGTTGCGGGTCAGCGAGATGGCGAAGCTGTGCAGGCTGGTGGCGGCTTCGAGCAGGCCGGCCTTGAACGCCGCGTCGTCGCGCCCCTGCGCGTCGGCAAGAACAACTTCGAGGCGCGCCAGCAGATCGCCGAGATGGGACGGCGGCGGGGCCTGCATCGAGGCGGCATACGTGGTTCGAAGATGCTCACCGAGATGGATGCGGATCGCATCGGACAGTTTCGGCGCCGCGACGGACAGGGAGTCCGAGGAGCCATTGCTGTCTTCCGTGGTGATGAGCATCGTGCCCCGCGCAGCTGGAGTTCCGATGGCGCCTCGGCACCGGCTCGCGATGTCGCGCAATCGATCGGGTGCCGCAGCAACATAGGTTATCTTTGAGCGGTTTCGGCCTGCGGCGATCTAGGCATTGCTGCCTCATCGCGGCGAGGCGTCGGTCCTCCCACGGCCCGCGTCCTGGTCAAAAATTCCGCATCCCGGACAGGACGACCAACCTGTCCTGAACGAGCCCATCACGCCGGAAGCGCGCGAGCCTCGGACCGGGGCGACGGCGTTGTGCGACGCATCGGGCAGGGTGCGTCGCAAAACCGTTATGCTCAGTCTCAGCATATCTAGACACGGCGATCCGGCGCGCCTAACTTAGGCGGCACAATGCTCAAACTGAGCATAATGGAGGGCGCCATGGCGTCGACCGCGTTTCCCGTCTCCGCCCCCCGCGCCGTTCCGGCAGGGATGCCGCTGCCCGAGATCTACGCCCGGGTCAGCCGCCACATCCCGGCGATCGAATGGCCGGCGCTCGCCCCCGACATCGAGGCGATCCTCCGCCTCAAGCGCGAGCGCAACGCCGTGATCCTGGCGCACAACTATCAGGCGCCGGAGATCTTCCACACGGTGGCCGACATCGTCGGCGACAGCCTGGCGCTCGCCCGCGAGGCGGTGACGGTGAAGGCCGACGTGATCGTGCTCGCCGGCGTGCACTTCATGGCCGAGACGGCCAAGCTGCTGAACCCGGGCAAGACCGTCCTGATCTCGGACCTCGGCGCCGGCTGCTCGCTCGCCGACTCGATCACCGCCGCCGACGTGCGCGGCCTGCGCGCCAAGTATCCCGGCGTGCCGATCGTGACCTATGTCAACACCTCCGCGGCGGTGAAGGCCGAGTCCGACCTGTGCTGCACCTCCGGCAACGCCGTCGAGGTGATCCGCTCGCTCGGTGTGAAGCGCGTGCTGATGATCCCGGACGAGTTCCTGGCGCAGAACGTCCAGGCGGTCCTGCCCGAGATCGAGATCCTCACCTGGGCCGGGCATTGCGAGGTGCACGAGCGCTTCACGCCCGCCGACATCCGCGAGGTGCGCGAGAGCTATCCCGGCGTCACCGTCATCGCCCACCCGGAATGCCCGCCGGACGTCGTCGCCGAATCCGACTTCTCGGGCTCGACCGCGATGATGATGAACTTCGTCACCGAGAAGCGCCCGGCGCAGGTCGTGCTCGTGACCGAGTGCTCGATGGCTGACAACATCGCGGCCGCGAACCCGGACATCGAGTTCATCAAGCCGTGCAACATGTGCCCGCACATGAAGCGGATGAGCCTGTCGAACATCCGGCACGCCCTGGAGACCCTGACCCACGAGGTCGTCGTCGACCCGGCTTTGGCCGACCGGGCGCGCGCCGCGGTGGAGCGCATGCTCGCGGTGGGTGCGCGATGAACGCGTTCTCGCGCAACCCCGCCGACCGCGTCGTCGTCGTCGGTGCCGGCGTCGCCGGCCTGAGCGTCGCCCTGCGTCTCGCGCCGCGGCCGGTGACGCTGGTCAGCGCCGCGCCCCTCGGGCTCGGCACCGCCACCGGCTGGGCGC
>NZ_VRVH01000150.1:0-10571 GCF_008040095.1 Methylobacterium sp. WL6
CCCCTGGAGCGGTGGAGGGTGGGCCTCGCGTCAGCGAGGGTCGGGAGGGGGGAGCGACAGTGCCGGATACGGCGCTCCCCTCTCCCGACCCGCTTCGCGGGCCACTCTCCCCCGTAGAGGGGGGAGGGACGCGGCGTTCAATTCGAACGAGGCATCCGCGTCCCAGGAGATCGCGATAGGAACGGTTCCCCGGCGTCGGTGTTTGCTTCCCGATCGCGAACGAGAGGGAGGTCTCTGTTGTCAAAAGTCCTGACGGGGCTCGCCGCCTCGGTCTTTGCGCTGGTCGCCACGGCCGCGCTCGCCCAGAATCCCGATGCGCCGCTGAAGGGTCGCGACAGCGATCCGGTGCTGCCGCCCCAGAACCAGACGCCGCCCGATCGCGTGCGCCCGAATGCCGACGCGCCGCCGGCCGATTCCACGCTCAGCGACAAGCTGCAGCAGAGCGACGGCGTCATCAAGCCGCCGGACAACGCGGCCCCCGGCATGGTGGTCGAGCCGCCGAACCCGAACGCCGGCTCCATGCCGGTGATCAAGCCGGGCGAGCTGCCGGGGCAGAAGCCCGGAACCGAAGCCAAATAGGCTCCGCGCCGAAGCTCGTCCCCTGCCGGTTCGACACGGCGGGGGCGGTTTGCTTGATTTCCCGGACCGGATCGCGGAAACACCCTCACGGCAACGGGTTTTCTCTCGCGCGGCGCAACGCCGGGCGCCCGCGAACGGGCCACGGGTCTGAAGGCACGCATGGCGAACGTCGTCGTCGTAGGCGCCCAATGGGGCGATGAGGGCAAGGGGAAGATCGTCGACTGGCTCTCCGAGCAGGCCGACATCGTGGTCCGCTTCCAGGGCGGCCACAATGCCGGGCATACGCTCGTCATCGACGGCGTGACCTACAAGCTGGCGCTGCTGCCCTCGGGCGTGGTGCGCGGCGGCAAGCTCTCGGTGATCGGCAACGGCGTCGTCGTCGACCCGTGGCACCTCGTCGACGAGATCGCCCGCATCCAGGCGCAGGGCGTCGAGGTCTCGCCGCGATCCCTCCGCATCGCCGACAACGCGACGCTGATCCTGCCGCTGCACCGCGAGCTCGACCATTTCCGCGAGACCGCCAACGCCGGGCTGAAGATCGGCACGACCAAGCGCGGCATCGGCCCCGCCTACGAGGACAAGGTCGGCCGCCGCGCGATCCGCGTGGTCGATCTCGCCGATGCCGACACCCTGCCGGCCAAGATCGAGCGGGTGCTGACCCACCACAACGCCCTGCGCCGCGGCCTTGGCATCGCCGAGGTCGACGCGGGCGCCTTGCTGTCGGAATTGAAGGCAATCGCGCCGACGATCCTGCCCTATGCCTGCCCGGTCTGGGCGCTGCTCGACGAGGAACGCCGCGCCGGCAAGCGCATCCTGTTCGAGGGCGCGCAGGGCGCGCTGCTCGACGTCGACCACGGCACCTATCCCTTCGTCACCTCGTCGAACATCGTCGCGGCGCAGGCGGCGACCGGCTCGGGCCTCGGCCCGGGCGCGATCGGCTACGTGCTCGGCATCGCCAAGGCCTACACCACCCGCGTCGGCGAGGGCCCGTTCCCGACCGAGCTGTTCGACGAGATCGGCGAGACCATCGGCCGGAAGGGCCGCGAGTTCGGCGTCAACACCGGGCGCAAGCGGCGCTGCGGCTGGTTCGATGCGGTGCTGGTGCGCCAGACCGTGCGCACCTCGGGCATCGACGGCATCGCCCTGACCAAGCTCGACATCCTCGATGGGTTCGAGACGATCGAGGTCTGCACCGGCTACCGCCTCGACGGCGCGGTCATCGACCACCTGCCGGCGAGCCAGGCCGCGCAGGCCCGGGTCGAGCCGATCTACGAGACGATCCCCGGATGGTCGGAGACGACCGCCGGCGCCCGCTCCTGGGCCGAGCTGCCGGCGCAGGCGATCAAGTACGTCCGGCGCATCGAGGAGCTGATCGGCTGCCCGGTGGCGCTCCTCTCGACGTCGCCGGAGCGCGACGACACCATCCTGATGCACAATCCCTTCGAGGATTGATCGTCCGGTCCGCGCGACGCGCGGACCGCGAACCCGCGGATCCCTGAGGACATGGCCGATTACTACCCGTTGCTGGCGCGGGCGCTCGACGCCCTGCCCGACCGGACGCCGGCCATGCGCAAGGCGGTCTACGAGCGCGCGCGCAACGCCCTGATCGGCCAGCTCCGCTCCCTCGACCCGCCGCTGCCCGAGGCGGACATCGATCTCGAGCGGCAGGCGCTCGACAACGCCATCGCGCGCCTGGAGGTCGATTACGGCGCACCCGCGCCCGCACCGGAGGTCGCCCCGCCGCCCGCGCCGGCGATCGGGCCGGGGACGCCCTCGCCGATCGTGCGGTCGTCGATGGCGACGACCGGCATCACGAAGGCCGAGGCGCTGGTGTAGAACGCCTCCGCCGCCGCGTAGGCCTCCTCGACGGAGAACAGGCGCTCCTCCACCGTCAGGCCGGTCTCGGCGGCGAGCCGCATCACCGCGGCGCGGGTGATGCCGGGCAGGAGCGCGGTCGAGAGCGGGCGGGTGACCAGGCGGCCGTCCCCGGTCGCGATGAAGGCGGTGGAGGACGAGCCCTCCGTGACCGCGCCGTCCTCGACCATCCAGGCTTCGGCGACGCCGGCCTCCGCGGCCGCCTGCTTGGCCAGCACCTGTGCGAGCAGGGCGACCGACTTGATGTCCCGCCGCTTCCAGCGCAGGTCCTCGACCGTGACCACCTTGGCGCCGGTCTCGGCCAGCGTGTTGGCGAGCACGGTCTTGGCTTGCGTGAACATCATCACGGTCGGCGGCGTGCCGGCGGGCGGGAAGGCGAAGTCGCGCTCGTGCACGCCGCGCGTGACCTGCATGTAGACCAGCCCCTCGACGACGCCGTTCCGGGCGACGAGCTCAGTCTGCAGGCGCTCCCAGGCGGCCGCGTCGTGCGGGTTGCGGATGCCGATCTCGCCGAGCGACCGGTCGAGGCGGGCAAGATGCGCCGCGTTGTCGACGAGGCGCCCGTCGATGATCGCCGAGACCTCGTAGATCCCGTCCGCAAACAGGAACCCGCGATCCATCACCGGCACGCGGGCCTCGTCGAAGGGCAGGAATTCGCCGTTGAGGTAGACGATGCGGGGTGACGCCACGGCGGATGCCCTTTGCGATGACCGGTCGAAATCGTTCCAAGCAGGATTCGTGCGGGGTTCAGCCGTCCCCGAAGACCCGCGAGAAGATCGTGTCCACGTGCTTGAAGTGGTAGCCGAGATCGAAGCATTCCTCGATCTGCTCGGGCGACAGGGCCGCCGTGACCTCGGCATCGCCCTTCAGCAGGGCGAGGAAGTCGCCCTCCCCGCGCCAGACCGGCATCGCGTTGCGCTGGACGAGGCGATACGCGTCCTCACGACTGACGCCCGCCTGCGTCAGGGCCAACAGCACGCGCTGCGAGTGGACGAGGCCGCCGAGCCGGTCGAGATTCTTCTGCATCTGGGCCGGGTAGATCAGCAGCTTGTCGATCACCCCCGTCATGCGGGCGAGCGCGAAGTCGAGGGTGACGGTGGCATCCGGCCCGATCATCCGCTCGACGGAGGAGTGCGAGATGTCGCGCTCGTGCCAGAGCGCCACGTTCTCCATCGCCGGCAGCGCGTAGGCGCGCACCATGCGGGTGAGCCCGGTGACGTTCTCGGTCAGCACCGGATTGCGCTTGTGCGGCATCGCCGACGAGCCCTTCTGGCCTTCCGAGAAGAACTCCTCGGCCTCCAGCACCTCGGTGCGCTGCAGGTGACGCACCTCGATCGCGAGCCGCTCGAGCGACGAGGCGACGACGCCGAGCGTCGCGAAGAACATCGCGTGCCGGTCGCGCGGGATGACCTGGGTCGAGACCGGCTCGACCGTCAGCCCCATCTTCTCGGCGACGTAGGCCTCGACCCGCGGGTCGATGTTGGCGAAGGTCCCGACCGCGCCCGAGATCGCGCAGGTGGCGATCTCCTCCCGCGCCAGCACCAGCCGGGCGCGGTTGCGCGCGAACTCGGCGTAGGCCTGGGCGAGCTTGAGGCCGAAGGTGACGGGCTCGGCGTGGATGCCGTGCGAGCGGCCGATGGTCGGGGTGAGCTTGTGCTCGAGCGCGCGGCGCTTCAGGGCGGCGAGCAGCGCATCGACGTCGGCGATCAGGATGTCGGCGGCGCGGACGAGCTGGACGTTGAGGCAGGTGTCGAGCACGTCCGACGAGGTCATGCCCTGGTGGACGAAGCGCGCCTCCGGCCCGACGATCTCCGACAGATGCGTGAGGAAGGCGATGACGTCGTGCTTGGTCACCGCCTCGATCGCGTCGATGCGGGCCACGTCGAACACCGCGTCGCGGCCCTTCTCCCAGACCTTGTCCGCGGCCTCCTTCGGCACGACGCCGATCTCGCTGAGCGCCGTGGTAGCGTGCGCCTCGATCTCGAACCAGATCCGGAAGCGGGATTCGGGCGACCAGATCGCCGTCATCGCGGGGCGGCTGTAGCGGGGGATCATCGGCGTCTCGGATCTCGCGGGCGTGTCGTGCCGCGCGCCTAGCACGGCTGAGCCGGGAGGTGAACGCACCGCAGGGCCGGCCGGCCCTGCTGACCGCGCTAGCGTTACGCCTTCGGCTCGACCCGCACCCAACCCTGCGGCTGCAACCGCTCCTGCGGCAGGAAGCGGGCCTTGTAGTCCATCTTGCGCGAGCCCTCGACCCAGTAGCCGAGGTAGAGGTACGGCAGGCCCATCTCGTGGGCGCGCCGGATATGATCGAGGATCATGTAGGTCCCAAGCGACCGGTGGGCCTCCGCCGGGTCGTAGAACGAGTACACCATCGACAGGCCGTCGGAGAGCACGTCGGTGAGGCAGAGCGCCACCAGGCCGCCGACGCCGCGGCCATGGATCGCGGTGTCGGGCCCGCGCCGGCGATAGGCGACGAGGTGCGTGTCGACGTGGCTGTCCTCGATCATCATCGCGTAGTCGAGCACCGTCATGTCGACCATGCCGCCGTCGCCGTGGCGGGCGTCGAGGTAGCGGCGGAACAGGGCGTACTGCTCGGAGGCCGGGCGGTTCGGCTCGGGCGTGCCGACGAGGTCGGCGCTGCGCGACAGGATCCGGCGTTGGCTGCCGCTGGCGACGAAGTCGGACACCACCACGCGCACCGAGATGCAGGCGCGGCAGGTCTCGCAGGCCGGGCGGTAGGCGATGGTCTGCGAGCGGCGGAAGCCGCCCTGCGTCAGGATCTCGTTGAGATCGCGGGCGCGACGGCCGACGAGGTGCGTGAACACCTTCCGCTCCTCCTGCCCCGGCAGGTAGGGGCAGTTCGACGGCGCCGTCAGGTAGAATTGCGGTGTGTCGCGCGGGTGGCTCGTCACGCTTCGCGCTGCCCTCTCGCCACGGGTTCCTGCGCCGGGCCGCCGCTGCAGTGTAACGCGGCCGTGGCCGCGCTCAATGGGTTGCCGGCCAAGGCGAGGCGACAATTTCGCCGCGCCGGTGTGCGCGGCCGAAACCGTTTGCCGGCGCGGTCGCGACGTCAGCCGGCGCGCACGACGGCGAGGCCGAGGAGCACGTCGTGGCCGAGGCGGCGATCGCTGCGGACCAGGCCGAAGGCGAGATCGACGAACCACAGCAGGAAGGTCGAGATCGCGACGTAGAACAGCAGCGCGTGGACCGCGGCGGTGATCAGGTCGACCGGCCGCCCGGTCTCCGGCGCGACGACGCGCAGGCCCATCATCCGCATCCCGAGCGTGCTCTGGCGCGAGCCGCCGACGGTGATCGCACTGTAGATCACGCCGCTCGCCGGCAGGACCGCGAACAGCGCCCAGCCGAGGCCGAAGGTGACCACGCCGAGGAAGGCGATCGCGACCCAGAGCAGGGCGCTGAAGCCGAGGATGAACAGGATGTCGAGCAGGTAGGCGACCGTGCGGCCGCCGAGGCTGGCGCGGACCGCCGGCATCGTCACGGGGGGCAGGTAGCTCGGCGCTTCGAACGGGCGGGCGTAATCGGAGCGGGGGTTCAGCATGGCCGTGATCTCGCGTGACGTCGCTGGACCGTCACATGGGAATCGCCCCGATCTCCCTCAAGGCCCGGCCCCCTCCGCTCAGCCGGCCGCCTGCTCGATGACGCCGCGCCAGCCGAGGCCGTCATAGGTCTCGTAGCCGGGCGTGGCGTGGTACGCGACCAGGCGCCCCTGGGGATCGCGGTAATGCCCGCTGGCGGCGGCGTCGACCTGCAGCGGGTAGCGCTCGGTGAGGATGCCGCGGCCCCGCGAGCAGGCGATGACGCGATGGCGCGCGTCGAGCAGCATCACGCGGCTCGATGCCCGCTCGTCGGGCGCGAGGCGGACGCCCTCGACGATCGCGCGGGCCTGCGGCTCCCAGTCGAAATGGATCGCGAGGTAGCCCAGGGGCTTGCCGTGCGCCTCGCCGTCCGCGCGGACCGAGGCGACGTAGGTCGCGACCTGCGCACCGCCGAGCCCGGCGCAGCGCGCGATGTCGGCGACCGCGAAGTCGTCGCCCGAGGTCAGGGCGCGCGCCTTGGCGAACCACGCCTCGGTGCGGACGTCGCGGCCCTGGACGGCGAAGCGGTCCGGGCGCCCGCCGGCGATCACGCGCCCGTGCAGGTCGCACAGCCAGAGGTCGAGATAGACCATGTAGGACGACAGGATGACGCCGAGGCGCCGGCTCGCATGGGCGGCGGCCGCCTCGGTCGGATCGGACGCGGCGTCGACGATCGCGGCATCCGTCGCCCACCAGCGCACGTCGCAGGTGCGCTCGTAGAGATTGCGGTCGATCACCTCGACGGCGTTGAGGGCGAGATCGACGCAACGCGTGGCGCGGGCGTGGTCGGCGAGCTGGCCGACGGCGCGGGTCAGCGTGTCGACGCCGTCGCCGAGCTTCGTGCCCAGCGCCGAGGCGAGGCCGTCGATCTCGCCGGCGACCTGGCGCACCTCCTGCGCCACCACCGAGAAGCCCGCGCCCTGCGCGCCGGCATGCGCCGCCTCGATCATCGCGTTCATCGCCAGCAGATGCATGCGGCGGGTGATCGTGTTGATCGCGCCGATGCTGGCTCGGGTCGAAGTCTTCAGCTGGCCGGTGGAGCGGTCGACCAGTTCCGCGAGGCCGACATCTTCGGAGATGCGCTGGGGGACCATGGAATCTCCTGGGCGCGCCGCCGCGGGCACGCCGACGCGTACCTGTGGGGGAGAAGGTTGTATGAGTCCGTAGTGATATAGACTTAGGACTGTAATATTTTCACAAAGCTTAAAAGCGCGAGGCATGGGCTGCTGTTAATTTTTGCTGGCTTGAGCTGTAATTGCTGCTCTTGCAAGCAAGTCACCGTCCGTCTGCCTCAAAACACGTCACCGTATAGACTACGTGACGCGAACCTCCTTCGAGCGCCGAGCGCTCAAGGTATCTTCTGCTTGGGCTCGTCGGCGTCCGGCGTGTCGAGATAGTAGCGCTTGAGCAGGTAGAGGGAGGCCTCCGACAGCGTCGTGCGGTCGGTGGAGATGCCGTCGAGCACGGCCCCGGCGTTGAAGCGGCACAACGCATAGTGGGGATGGTGACCGAGCACGTAGTCGACGCGGATGCTGTCGGGGGCCGCACCGGTGCCGGCGCGCAGGATCCGCACCGCCGTCTCGTCCGGCACGAGCGCGGGCACCGCCTTCCGGCAGATGGACAGGCGCTGGCGCTGCACCGCGCTCTCGCAGGCGCTGAGACCGCCGAGAAATCCGAGCACGATCCCGAGGGCGACGACCCCCCTGCCCCGCCGGCGCCTCACGCCCCGGTGCGCAGCCGCTCGGCGACGCGGGGGGCGTAGTAGGTCAGCACGCCGTCGGCACCGGCGCGCTTGAAGGCGAGCAGGCTCTCGACCATGGCGCGCTCGCCGTCGAGCCAGCCGTTGCGGCTGGCGGCCTCGATCATCGCGTACTCGCCCGACACCTGGTAGGCGAAGGTCGGCACGCCGAATTCGTCCTTCACCCGGCGGATGATGTCGAGATAGGGTAGCCCGGGCTTCACCATCACCGAATCGGCGCCCTCCTCCAGGTCGAGGGCGACCTCGCGCAACGCCTCCAGGCCGTTGCCGGGGTCCATCTGGTAGGTGCGCTTGTCGCCGACGAGCGCCGCCTGCGTGCCGATCGCGTCGCGGAACGGGCCGTAGAACGCGCTGGCGTACTTCGCCGCGTAGGCCATGATCTGCACGTCGAGGAAGCCGGCCTTGTCGAGCCCGGCGCGGATCGCGCCGACGCGCCCGTCCATCATGTCGGAGGGCGCGATGATGTCGGTGCCGGCCTCGGCCTGGATCAGGCTCTGCTCGACCAGCAGCGCGACGGTCTCGTCGTTGAGGATCGCGCCGTCCGAGAGCAGGCCGTCATGGCCGTGCGAGGTGTAGGGGTCGAGGGCGACGTCGGTCATGATGCCGATCTGCGGCACCGCCTTCTTCACCGCGCGCACCGCCCGGCAGACGAGGTTGTCCGGGTTCAGGGCCTCGGAGCCTGTGGGGTCGCGCAAGCTCGCTTCCGTATAGGGAAAGAACGAGATCGCCGGGATGCCGAGGCGGGCGGCGCGCTCGGCGTCGCGCACGATCTCGTCGACGCTGAGGCGCTCGACGCCGGGCATGGAGGCGATCGGCTCGCGCCGGCCCGTCCCCTCGATCACGAACATCGGCCAGATCAGGTCGTCGACCGTCAGCGTGTTCTCGCGCACCAGCCGCCGCGACCAGTCGGCCTTGCGGTTGCGGCGCGGACGCTGGGTGATCTTCAGGCCCTCGGCGCGGGTCCCCTCCCGCGCGGTCTCCACGGCGAGCGGGCGCGGCCGGGGCGTGTCGTCGGAAGCGTGTTCGAAGGGCATGGGATCGCGTTCGCTGTGATCGGTTCGCGGGTGGCGCGGCGTAGCATAAGTGGCGGGGCGGGCGAAGCCGGCGAAGCGCCGCGACGTCACGAGCCGCCGGAGGCGCCCCGCCCGCAGCGCGGCACCGTCGCCGAACGGTTCACGCCTGCGTGACGCCGTCGCCTCGGCACGTGACATCCCGCAGCGGATCGGAATTCTTTCACATCGCTCCGGCGTTCGATTCGCCGGTCGAGGTGTTGGTCGGGGGGCTCATGACGGCATCGTTCACGCTCGAGGGGATCATTCCGGCCGCGTACGGACGGAGCTTTCGCGCGATGCGCGCGCTCGGGCCGGCGACGGCGATCGCGTTCGTGATCCTGCTCGCGGGCGACGGCGCGGAGGCCCTGATGCGACACGAGAACGACGTGCCCGCCGTGACCGGATGGTGGCTGCTGCTCCATGCGGCCGTCTTCGTCCTCGTCGCGCCCTACAAGGTCATGCTTTACGAGGTGATCTGGGACGTCGGGTCGCCGTCGACCCCGAAACCCGGCGCGCGGCGCCGCGCCATCCTCAACGTCGTCGCCCTCGATCTCCTGCTCTTCCTCGGCGGAGCGGCCTGGCTCTGGCTCTGGAACCTCCATGATCGGCTCGGGATCCCCGTCCTACTTGTTCTGGGACTGCTCGTGCCGAGCTGGTGGATCTGCATCCGGCTCACGCTGGCCGGCCCCGCGCTCGCCCTCGGCGCCCTCGGCGTCCTCCCGCTCAGCCTGTCGGGCGCGGTCTCGGCGACGAAGGGACGGGTCTGGGAAATCACGTTCGCCGGGCTTCTCGTCGGCGCCGTGCTCCTGCCGGTCCTCCTGGCGATCATCGCGGCGACGCTTTGGCTCCAAGCGGCCGTCGTGAGGTCGGCTCTAATGAAGCCGGCCCTGATGAGCCCGGTGAATATCCTGTCCCTTGTCACCAGCATCGCGGTCCAAGCCGAACTCTACCGCCGCATGGGTCTGCCCTCCGCATCGCACGCGGACCGAGCGCCGGCCTGACACCCGCGCCGGTGCCCGGCGTTGACGCCCGGGCCGGTACGGCCTCTAACCCCCGCTGAGCGGACACGCGGCGAGAGGATCGAGAGACGTGAGCGGAGCCGAAGCGGCCAACGACGAGATCCGGTTCGAGCGGCGGGGCGCGCTCGGCCTCGTCACCCTCGACCGGCCGAAGGCCCTGAACGCGCTCTCCCTCGGGATGATCGGCGCGCTGCACGCGCAGCTCGACGCCTGGGCGGCGGATGCCGGCATCACCCGCGTGGCGATCCGCGGCGCCGGGGGGCGCGCCTTCTGCGCCGGCGGCGACATCCGCCACATCCACGCCTGCGGCCAGGCGGGACGCTTCGACGAGGTGTTCGCGTTCTGGCAGGCCGAGTACCGCCTCGTCGCCCGGATGCAGCGCTACGAGAAGCCGATCGTCGCGCTGATCGAGGGCGTGGTGATGGGCGGCGGCGTCGGCATCTCGCTCCACGGGGCCCACCGCGTCTCCTCGGAGACGTACGTCTTCGCCATGCCCGAGGTCGGGATCGGCCTGTTTCCCGATGTCGGGATGACCTACGCCCTGCCGCGCCTGCCCGGCCGCGTCGGCACCTATCTCGCGCTCACCGGCAGCCGGGTCGGCCCGGGCGACGCGCTCGCCCTCGGCCTGGCGACCGCCTACGCGCCCGCCCGGGATTTCGCCGCGATCCTCGACCGGCTCGCCCAGGGC
>NZ_VRVH01000151.1:0-10566 GCF_008040095.1 Methylobacterium sp. WL6
TGCTTCCCCCGCTCTTGCCGCCGCCCCGGCCCAGGGCGGTCCCGAGGTCCGTTGGCGGCTCGCCTCGGCCTTCCCGAAGAACCTCGACATCCTGTTCGGCGCGTCGGAGACGCTCGCCCGCATCGTCGGCGAGGCGACCGACGGCCGCTTCGCGATCCAGGTGACGGGTCCCGGCGAGCCGGTGCCGGCCGACGGGCTTCTCGATGCGGTCGCGGCCGGCACCGTCGAGATGGGTCACGGGCCGGCCACCGTCGCGGCCGGCAAGGATCCGACGCTCGCGCTCGCGACCGCGCTGCCCTTCGGCCTCAACGCCCGCGGCCAGAACGCGTGGTGGCTCGCCGGCGGCGCCAACGACCTGTTCGCCGACCTGCTCGCGAAGAACGGCCTGGCGAGCCTGCCGGGGGGCAACACCGGCGCCCAGATGGGCGGCTGGTTCCGGCGCGAGATCAAGACGGTCGCCGACCTCCAGGGCCTGAAGATCCGCATCGGCGGCCTCGGGGCGCAGGTCCTGGCCAAGCTCGGCGCCGTGCCGCAGGCGGTCCCGGGGCCGGAGATCGCGGCCGCGCTCGAGGCCAAGCGCCTCGACGCCGCCGAGTGGATCGGCCCCTACGACGACGAGCGCCTCGGCCTGCAGAAGGCCGCGCCGATCTACCATTATCCCGGATTCTGGGAGGGCGGCGCCATGCTGCACTTCTGGCTCAATGCCGAGACGTGGAAGGCGCTGCCCAAGCCCTACCGGGCAATCCTCCAGGCGGCCTCGGCCGAGGTCGCCGCGGACGTCCAGGCCAAGTACGACGCCCGCAACCCGGGTGCGCTCCGCCGGCTGGTGGCGACCGGGGCGCAGCTCCGCCCGTTCCCGCAGGACGTGATGGAGGCGGCGCTGAAGGCCGCCAACGACGTCTACGCCGAGATCGCGGGCAAGAACCCGGACTTCCGCCGCATCTACGAAGCGATGAAGACCTTCCGCAACGAGGAATATCTCTGGTTTCAGGTGGCGGAGTATACCTACGACAATTTCATGATCCGTGCGCGGGCGCGCGGATAAGCGCGGTGCCGCAGTTTCGGTTTTCGTGGCAAGATCGCGATCCTCGGAGGTTTGTCCGCGGCCGCAAGTCCCAAGCCGTCGCGGGATCGCGCCGAAACTGTCGCGGAACAGCGTTCGATGATGCCCGATGACGATCTCGTTCCCGAGACCTTCGACGACGTGCCGGAGCGCTCCGGGCGTTGCCTGATCGTCGGCGTCGGGGCCTCCGCCGGCGGGATCGAGGCGCTGGAGGGTTTCTTCCGCGGCATGCCGAGCCTGCCGGGGCTTGGGATCGTCATCGTCACGCATCTGAGCCCGTGGCGCGAGAGCGTCCTCCACGAGATCGTCTCGCGGTTCACGGATCTGCCGGTCGAGGTGGCCGCCGACGGCCACGCGGTCGCGGAGAACCACGTCTACGTCCTGCCGGCCGATGCCGTCGTCGGCATCCGCAACGGGATCCTCGTCGTGCAGCGCCAGGGCGCCGACCAGCGCGAGCGGCACCCGGTCGACATCTTCCTCAGCGCCCTGGCGGCCGACCAGGGCGAGCATTCCGGCGGCGTCATCCTGTCGGGGGGCGATTCGGACGGGACGCTCGGCATCAAGGCGATCAAGGAGCATGGCGGCATCACGCTGGCCCAGGTCGCCAACGGCGACGGGCCGCAGCACCCGGAGATGCCCTCCAGCGCGATCGCGACCGGGTACGTCGATTTCGGCGTTCCCTCCCACGAGATGGGCGACAAGCTCGTCGCCTATCGTCGAAGCCTGTCGATGACCGATGCGATCCTGACCGGCGGCGGTCCCGACGAGGCCGGCCGGTCTCCCGACGAGCTGCGCGGCGAGATCTACGCGATCCTGCGCGCCCAGGTCGGGCACGATTTCGGCGGCTACAAGACCAAGACCTTCCTGCGCCGGGTCCAGCGCCGAATGCAGATCCTCCAGGTCGAGGCCGTCGCCGCCTACGTCGAGCGGCTCCGCCGGGATCCGGCCGAGGTCTCGGCCCTGTTCCGCGACCTCCTGATCAACGTGACCACGTTCTTCCGCGACGCCGACGCCTTCGCCGTCCTGAGCGAGAGCGTCATCCCGAAGCTCTTCGAGGGCCGCGGCGCCGACCAGACCGTCCGGGTCTGGGTGCCGGGCTGCGCCACCGGCGAGGAGGTGTTCTCGCTCGCGATCCTGATGCTGGAGCACATGGAGACGCTGAGCGCGGTCTGCCGCGTGCAGATCTTCGCCACCGACATCGACGAGCACGCCCTCGGCGTCGCGCGGACCGGCCGCTATCCGGAGCAGCTGCTCGACGGCGTCTCGCCCGAGCGCCGCCGCCGCTTCTTCGTGCGGGACGGGGCGAGCTTCGTGCTGACCAAGCCGGTGCGCGACCTGTGCATCTTCTCGCCCCACAGCGTCATCCGCGACCCGCCGTTCTCGCGGCTCGACATGGTCTCGTGCCGGAACCTGCTGATCTATTTCGGGCTCAGCATCCAGAACCAGGTGCTGCCGACCTTCCACTACGCGCTGAAGCCCGGCGGCTTCCTCTTCCTCGGCATGTCGGAGAACCTGAGCCAGTTCGCCGACCTGTTCGCGCCGATCGACAAGAAGCACCGCATCTTCCGCAGCCGCGCCGACCACGCGACGGAGCCGCGCGTTCCGCTCGCCCTCAGCGGATTGCGCGCGATGTCCCAGATCGGAGATCTGCGGCCGCGTCAGTCGGGCAGCAGCAGCCTGGCGCTTCGCCATTCGGTCGAGGTGCAGGTTCTCGAGCGGTTCTCGCCGCCCCACGTCGCCGTCAACCGCCAGGGCGACGTGGTCTACTACTCGAACCGGACCGGCAAGTACCTCGAGGCGGCGCCGGGCCTTCCCACCCGCCAGCTCCTGACGATGGCGCGCAAGGGCCTCAGGCTCGAGCTCCGGGCGGCGTTCCGCGAGGCGGTCGACACCAACGCTCAGGCGGTGCGCGAGGGACTCGTCGTGGAGGGCGACGACGGCCGCGTGCAGATCGTCACCGTGACCGTCGAGCCCCTGGTGGCGCAGCGCTCCGAGGAACCGCTGTTCCTGGTGCTGTTCAGCGACGAGGGGCCGTCGATCAGCCGCGAGGCGGCGCAGAAGCGCTCGGTCTCGGCCCAGGACGAGGTCGCGCTCCAGCTCGAGCGCGAGCTGCGCGAGACCCGCGAGCGCCTGCAATCGCTGATCGAGGAGTACGAGACCGCGCTGGAGGAGCTGAAATCCTCCAACGAGGAGCTGGTCTCGGTCAACGAGGAGCTGCAATCGACCAACGAGGAGCTGGAGGCCTCGAAGGAGGAGCTGCAATCGGTCAACGAGGAGCTCTACACGGTCAACGCCGAGCTGAACGGCAAGGTCGAGGCGCTGGACCGCGCCAACACCGACCTGCACAACCTCTTCGCCAGCACCGACATCGCGACGGTGTTCCTGGACGCGAAGCTGGTGATCCGCAGCTACACCCCGGCGGTGACGGAGATCTTCAACATCCTGCCGAGCGACCGCGGCCGCCCGATCACCGATTTCGCCGGCCGGCTGACGCTGCCGAACCTCGCCGAGGACGTCGCCGCGATCATGCGGGGCAGCGACACGATCGAGCGGCAGATCGACCGTGGCAAGGACGCCGCACGCTTCCTGGTGCGGCTCGCGCCCTACCGGAACGGCGAGAACCGGATCGAGGGCGTCGTCGTCAGCTTCATGGACGTCACCGTGCTCGCCCGCGCCGAGATGAGCCAGCGCGTCCTGGTCGCGGAGCTGCAGCACCGGACGCGCAACCTCCTGGCGGTGGTCCAGTCGATCGCTCGCCAGACCCTCGGGACCGGGCCGGCGGTCGAGGGCTATGCCGAGCGGCTGAAGGCGCTCGGCCGGGTGCAGGGCCTGTTCGGCCGCTCCGACAGCGGTGCGGTCGACCTCGCCGAGGTGGTGCGGCTCGAGCTGCATGCGCATGGCGACGAGGAGAACGACCGGATCACCGTCTCGGGGCCGTCCGTCGCCCTCGACTTCGAGCACGTCCAGACCTTCGCCCTCGCGCTGCATGAGCTGGCCACCAACGCGGTCAAGCACGGTGCCCTGGCGCAGGCAGAGGCGCGCCTGGCGATCGGATGGACCTTGGGCGCGAGTCCCGCCGGCGGGCGGCTGCTCGTCCTCGACTGGATCGAGAGCGGCGTCGTCATGCCGGCCTCTCCGGAGCGCCGCGGCTTCGGGCGCGACCTGATCGAGAAGGCCCTGAGCTACAGCCTTCGCGCCCAGGCCCGATTCGAGCTCGGGACGGACGGTGTCCGTTGCCGCATCGAGATGCCCCTATGAGTTGTAGCGTCAAGAGGTTACACCTGTATCCGTCAGGCGGCGTGACCGGCGCGGCCTGCGCGGCGGCCAGGTTCGAGACGGCATGAACAATCCCTTCATTCGGAAGCTGGAGAACTTCACCCGCTTCTCCCTGGCGGATCGGAAGGCGCTCTCCGACGCGACCGCCCAGAACCTCCGCCGGCTCGGCGCGCGCGAGGACATCATCAACGAGGGCGACGAGCCGCGGGCCGTGAACCTCGTCCTGGAAGGCTGGGCCTGCCGCTACAAGCAGCTGCAGGACGGGCGCCGGCAGATCATCGCGTTCTTCCTGCCGGGCGACCTCTGCGACCCGCACATCTTCACCCTGCGCCGCATGGATCACGCCGTCGCCTCCCTGACGCCGGTGACGCTGGCCCGGATCACGCAGGAGACCATCGAGGGCATGACGGCGGCCTCGCCCCGCATCGCCGAGACGCTGTGGTGGGAGATGCTGCACAACGCCGCCGTTCAAAGGGAATGGACCGTCAGCCTCGGGCAGCGCTCGGCCGTCGAGCGCCTTGCCCACCTGCTCTGCGAATTGTATCTGCGCCTGCGCGCGGTCGGCCTCACCGAGGGGACGGCCTACGACCTGCCGGTGACGCAGGCCGACCTCGCCGACACCCTCGGCCTGTCGAGCGTCCACGTGAACCGAACCCTCCAGGAGCTGCGCGGCGCGGGCCAGATCACCTGGAAGGGCCGACGCGTGACGATCCACGACCTGCCGGCGCTGATGGCGCTCGCCCTGTTCGACCCCGGATACCTCCACCTCGATCACGAGGGCGCGCATCTCGATGCGAACTGAGGTCGGCCTCGCACCGGACGCCGAGACCTGCCAAGCTGCCCCGGAACGAAGCGACCGCTTCGCAGGGACCGGGGCCCGATGACCATCGACGGTCGGATCGCCGCGCTCGAGGCCGAGAACGCAGCCCTGCGTCGGCACCTCGGCGCGGCCGGGCTCGACCTCGGGTCGCCGCCGGCGACCTCGACCGCACCGGCGATGGTCGCGGTCCTCCATCGGACCCGCAACACCCTGGCGATGATCCGCGCCATCATCCGACGCTCGGCGGACACCGATCGCAGCGTCGAGGAGTGCCTGATGCGCCTCGACGGCCGCCTCGGGGCGATCGCCCGCGTGCAGAGCGCGGGGATCACCGCTGCGTCCTGCGGCATCGACCTGCACTCGATCCTCGCCGACGAGCTGCTGGCCCTTCTCGCCCGCGAGGGCGAGCAGGTCGCGATCGAGGGGCCGAAGGTTCTGCTGGCGCCCCGCGCCGCCGAGGTGTTCGCGCTCGCCGCCCACGAGCTCGCCAACAACGCGATGGAATACGGGGCGCTGACGATCCCCGACGGCCGCATCGCCGTCGCCTGGCGCCTGGAGCCCGGCGCGGCGGCACCGATCCTGTCGCTCACCTGGACCGAGACCGGGCTGCACGACCTGCCGGCCGAGCCCGCGCGCTGCGGCTTCGGCACCGAGATGCTGGAGCACACGCTGCGCTACGAGTTCGGCGCGGAGACGACCCTGGCCTACGCTCCCGGCGGCCTGCGCTTCACGATCCGCTTCGCTCTGGTGCCGAGGATCGGCATCGTGCCCGGCCCGTCGGCGGACGAGGACGGGCTCGACGCGTAGGTTGTTTTGATCGGACGGTCAGGCCCCGAACAGCGCGCGGGCGATCGCGTCCGGTCCCACCGGCTTCTCGCAATGGGCGACGTCGGCGTAGCGCGGCGGCACCATCTCCCGGTCGTAGCCGGTTGCGAAGACAAAGGGGATGCCGCGTGCCGCCAGCGCGTCGGCCAGCGGAAAGACCATCTCGCCCTGCAGGTTGATGTCGAGAACGGCGGCATCGAGGTGGCGCGTCTCGGCGAGCAGCGTCAGGCCGTCGGCGACGGTGGCGGCCGGCCCGACCACCTCGGCGCCCCCCGCCTCGAAGCTGCGCGCCAGGTCGGAGACGATGAAGTAGTCGTCCTCGACGAGCAGGACGCGGCGCTTGGCCAGCGGAGCCGGCACGGTTCGGTGGCCGAAGGGGTCCATCGTGCTTACGGTTCTTCCAGCCTCGTATCCGGCGACAGTATCGCACGGATCCGCGCGAGAAAGCGGCCGTGAACGCGCGGCGGGCGCGTCCGGCGGTCAGGGCGTGCGCTTGCGCAGCACGAAGGTGCCGGAGGCGAGGAATTTCTGCGCGCGCTTGCCGGTGTCGACCTCGGTCGTGAACACGTTCCCGCGCGAGTCGACGGCAAGGTTGTGGACCCAGTGGAATTGCCCGGCGCCGCGCCCGTTGCGGCCGAAGGCGCCGAGGGTCTTCCCGGTGGCGCGCGACAGGGTGCGGACCTCGTTGTTCGCCCCGTCGGCGTTGAGGAGGAAGCTCTCGTCGGCATCGGGCCACAGGGCGAGTTCCCAGACCGAGCCGTTGGCGCGGGTGTTGGTCTCGACGAACATCTCCTTCACGAAGCTGCCGTCCTTCCTGAAGACCTGGATGCGGTCGTTGGTCCGGTCGCAGACGTAGACGAGCCCGTCGCGTGCGATCTTCACGCAGTGGACCGGGTTGGCGAATTGCTGCGACGGGGCGGCGGCGGGATCGTAGGGCGGCAGCTTGTCGTCGGTCGGCGGCCGGCCGTAGGCGCCCCACATGCGCTTAAACGCCCCGGTTTCGGAATCGAACACGATGATGCGGTGGTTGTAGTAGCCGTCGGCGACGTAGACCTCGTTGGCGGCCGCGTCGAAGTCGACGTTGGCGGGCTTGCCGAGCCGGCTGGTGTCGCGGCTGTCAGTCTGCGGCCCGGACTTGCCGATCTGCATCACGAACCGCCCGTCGGCGGTGAACTTGAGCAGCTGCCCGTCGTTCGCGCCGTTGCCGGCGATCCAGACGAAGCCCTTCGGATCGACCTGGATGCCGTGCTCGTTCTCGGGCCAGTCGTAGCCCTGCCCCGGCCCGCCCCAGGAGCGCAGCACCGTGCCGGCCTGGTCGAACTCGAGGACCGGGGGCCCCGGCTTGCAGCACTTGGTCCGCGGCGGATCGAGGCTCGCCGCCTTCTCGTCGTCGGTGAGCGTGCGCGGGCGCTGGACCACCCAGACATGGTCCTGGGCATCGACCGCGACGCCGGCCGCCTGCCCCATGATCCAGTCGTTCGGCAGCGGCTTCGGCCAGGCCGGGTCGACCTCGAAAGTCGGCACCTCGACGGCACCGCACGGACCGACCGCCGTCGCGGCCCAGAACAGCCCGACCGCCAGCGTCTCGGCGAGCTTGCGCATGTGGATCTCCTCCCAGCGGCGCACTTCCGGCGCCTGCGGGCGCAGTCTGCGGCGGGTCTCGGCGGGAGGCCAGGGGGCGGGGGTGTCGGCGCGGCGCGCAGAGTGACAGATCCACCACAACCGTCGGGCGCAGCGCCTCGCGACGATCGCGCCCGCGGGACGACCACGCCCAAGAAAAAAGGCCACTCCCGAAGGAGCGGCCCGAAGTCTAGGGAGGAAACGCCCAAGAAGGGCAACAGGACCGCGACGCCATCGCCGTCCCGCGCTGCACAATCTGATCCTCCCGATCGGAAATGCAAGGGGTTTCGGTCAGTGATCCTGTCGTTTCTCGCAGGCCGGCTCGGGTCGATCGCGGCATGTGTTGAAAATGTCGCAGGCGCGCGCACCCGTTTTTCGGCCTTCGATGGCCGGGCTGCCGCCGGTCGATAATCGGTAAGTCTATGACTAGGAATAGGTTTTTAGCACCCCCGCCGGAGCGTCGAAGCGGGCGGGACCGCTTGCGATCGCGTCTCGCGTGCAGCGGGACGATCGCGCTCCACGCTCTAGCTGAGCCGACACGGTTCGGCGATGCGAGCCGGACGGGGACGACGCGACGACATGGCGATTCACGATAAGCGCTTCCGGGTCCTCAATGATGCCGCACCGCGGCAGGGCGGAACCTACGTGCTCTACCTGCTGCAGCAGGCGAACCGGGCGCATCACAATCCGGCGCTCGAATTCGCGATCGAGGAGGGCAACCGTCTCGGCCTGCCGGTGGTGGCCTGCTTCGGGCTCCTCGACGGCGCCAGCGGGTTCCCCGAGGCCAACGCCCGGCACTACGCCTTCCTGCTGCAGGGGCTCGCCGATGCGAAGTCTGGGCTCGAAAAGCGCGGCGTCGGCTTCGTGATGCGCAAGGCCTCGCCCGCCGAGATCGCCATCGACCTCGCCCGCGACGCGGCGCTCCTCGTGCTCGATCGCGGCTACCTCGCGATCCAGAAGCGCTGGTACGGCGAGATCGCGCAGGCGGTCGAGGCCCGCGTCGTCCAGGTCGAGGGCGACGTCGTGGTGCCAGTCGAGGTCGCCTCCTCCAAGCACGAGTTCGCCGCCCGCACGCTTCGGCCCAAGCTGCACAAGCTCTGGGACGACTTCCTGGAGCCGCTCTCGGCCCGCAAGGTCGCGCACGGGGCCGACGGCCTGAAGCTCGCGAGCGAGATCGACGTGTCCGACCCGATGAAGGTCCTGGCCGGCATGAGCCTCGACACCGAGATCGCACCGGTGAAGCGCTTCGTCGGCGGCGAGACCCAGGCCCGCAAGCGCCTGAAGGCGTTCCTGGCGGACGGGCTGTCCGGCTACGGCAACGGCCGCAACCGGCCCGAGGCGGCGGCCGCCTCGCACATGAGCCCCTACCTGCATTTCGGCCAGATCTCGCCGGTGGAGATCGCGCTCGCCGTGCGCGCGGCCAAGGACGGCGACGGCGACGACCGCGGGGCGTATCTCGAGGAGCTGATCGTCCGGCGCGAGCTCGCCTCCAACCACGTGTTCTACACCGACGGCTACGACGACTACGCCAAGGCGGTGCCGGACTGGGCGCAGAAGACGCTGGCCGAGCACGCGGACGATCCGCGGCCCTACCGCTACACCGAAGCGCAGCTCGCGGCCGGCGAGACCCACGACCGCTACTGGAACGCCGCTCAGGCCGAGATGCGCGAGACCGGCTACATGCACAACCAGCTGCGCATGTACTGGGGCAAGAAGATCCTCGAATGGTCGCCCTCGCCGAAGGTCGGCTTCGAGCGGACGCTGCGGATCAACAACCGCTACTTCCTCGACGGGCGCGATGCGAACTCGTTCACCAACGTCGCCTGGGTCTACGGCCTGCACGACCGCCCGTGGGCGCGCCGCAAGGTATTCGGCACCGTGCGCTATCAGAGCGAGAACTCGCTCAAGAAGTTCGACGCCAAGTCCTACGTGAAGACCGTCGAGACGCTCTGCGCGGCGGAGAAATAGCCGCCCTGCCCCTCGCGGCATGGCAAGCTCCTCGCGGGAGCATGTTCCAAGATCACCGGATCGGGGAACATGCTCTGCCTTGTCGTGAAGTCGCATTTTTCTCACGCGAGCCGGCATTCACCGCGTTCGAAAATGCTTTAAGCCACGGGGGCTGACGCAACCCGGCTCCGGTCGGCTTGCCGAGGCGAGCGTGCCCCGTCCGTGTCGAGTTCTCGCGCCATGCCGCCCCGTTTCCGCACCCGCGCGTCGATCGCGCGCCTGCGCAGCGCCTCGATCGGGGCCTATCCGCTCTGGCGCGGACGGCTGCTGTTCCTGGTCGGCGGCATCTGCGTCGGCCTCGCCGCCGTCCTGATGGCGCGATGCGCCGACGCGGCGCAGGTCGGCTTCAAGGCGCTCGTCGGCGTATCGCCGCTGGCGGCGCTCGTCGTGACGCCCGCCGGCTTCGCGCTCGCCGCCCTGCTGGCGCGAACGGTGTTCCCGAACTCGCAGGGCTCCGGCATCCCGCAGGTGATCGCGGCGCGCCACACCCGCGATCCGGGCTTTCGCCACCGGCTGATCTCGCTCCGCGTCGCCTTCGGCAAGATCGTGGTGATGACGCTGGGGCTCGCCTGCGGCGCCTCCTCGGGCCGCGAGGGGCCGACGGTGCAGGTCGGCGCGGCGATCATGGCCGCGGTCGGGCGCCTGACGCCGGACCGGCTGCCCGGCCTGATCCTCGCCGGCGGTGCGGCCGGCGTCGCGGCCGCCTTCAACACGCCGCTGGCCGGCATCGTCTTCGGGATCGAGGAGCTCGGCCGCGCCTACGAGCCGCGCTCGTCCGGCCTGATCGTCGCCGGCATCGTCGCGGCCGGCCTCACCTCGCTCTGGCTCGTCGGCAACTACACCTATTTCGGGACCAGCGACGTGACGCTGCCGCTCGGCAAGGGCTGGCTCGTCGTCGTCGTCCTCGGAGCAGCGGGCGGCTTCGCCGGCGGCGTGTTCAGCCGCCTCGTCATCC